>CAZTEE010000156.1:0-4427 GCA_964611775.1 uncultured Phycisphaeraceae bacterium
TTCGACGAGATCCGCAAGGTCTTCGCGCAGACGAAAGAAGCAAAAATCCGCGGCTACAAGCCCGGCCGATTCTCCTTCAACGTCAAAGGCGGCCGCTGCGAAGCGTGCCAGGGCCAGGGCGTGAAAAAAATCGAGATGCACTTCCTGCCCGACGTGTTCGTCGAGTGCGAGATCTGCCGGGGCGCCCGCTACAATCGAGAATCACTCGAGGTCCACTACCGCGGCAGATCGATCGCGGATGTGCTTGATATGACCGTCGAAGAAGGCTGCGAGTTCTTCGAAAACCACCCGAAGATCGTCCGGTTCCTCGCGTGCCTGCGCGACGTGGGGCTGGATTACGTCCGGCTCGGGCAGCCGTCGCCGACGCTCTCGGGCGGCGAGGCGCAGCGGGTGAAACTCGCCGCGGAACTCGGCAAGGGCGCGGGCGATGCCGCCTCGCTCGGGCACACGCTCTACATCCTCGACGAACCCACGACCGGCCTGCACTTCGAGGACATCCGCAAACTCCTCGGCGTGCTGCACCGCCTGGCGGACGCCGGCAACACACTCGTCGTCATCGAGCACAACCTCGATGTTATAAAAAGCGCGGACTGGATGATCGACCTCGGCCCCGAGGGCGGCGACGCCGGCGGCTCCGTAATCGCGTCCGGCTCCCCCGACGAAATTGCTTCCTGCCCGTCCTCCTACACCGGCGTGTACCTCAAGGCGCTGCTGGGGCAGAAGAACCGATCAGACAGCGTCGCAACATCAAAGGAAAAGAAATCGAAAACTCAATACGCTCGACGCGCGCGTGCGAGCGTCTGAACAGTCCAGACCCGTAAATCCATACACGGGCATGGGCGGGCGATGAAATTAGTCTCTCACCCGCCGAAGTCGTCCGCCCCAGCGAGCAGCGGGGCCTGCTCGGCGAGCCACCCGTCCGCCACGCGCACTATCGCCTCGTGCAGTTCCTTCACGCGCGAGATCGGCACGCGGTGCTGCGGGATGTCGTTCACCAGCACGCTGAACGCTACCCGTCGCCCGGAGGTTTCGTCGATGACAAGCCCGCTCAGGCACGACACGCCGCGGATATAGCCGCTCTTTGCGTAGACGGCCCCGGCGGGGCGCCCGTTGCGGAACCTCGCCGCGAGCGTGCCCTCTTCGCCGGCGCGAGGTAGCGACGCGACGAACATCCCCCCCACGTCCTGCTTGCGTGCGATCGCCGAGAGCCAGCGTCCGAGGGCCCGCGGCGAGACGCGGTTCTCGCGTGAAAGCCCGGACCCGTCGGCGAATACCGTCGGCGCCGTGTCCGCCGGCCCGAGCACGTCCTGCATGACCATGCGCATAACCGCGGCGCCCGTCTCGAACGAACCCGGCTTCCGGGTCACATCGTGCCCCATTCGTTTGAGCAACGCCTCTGCGTATAAGTTGTGTGATTCCACATTGCATCGCCGGATGACCGTCTCGATCGGAGTGCGGACGAGAGATATCACCGCGCCGTCGTCCGGGGTCTCGCCCGGCGTCGCGACACGCACCTCGAATCGTCCCAGCCCGGCCTGCTCGAGCCGATGCGCGAGGATGTCCCCCGCCAGCGCCGCCGGGTCGTGCACCGCGACACGGATCGGCGCGGATAGCGACTGACGGAGATTGCCGTAGATCGTCATGTCGTTGCTAGCGCCCGGCCGCGCGACCCATACCGTGTTCTGCCCGCTGTTGACCGTCTGCCCGCGGTTGAGGATCCGAAGCCAGGGCGCCGCCGGCTCCAGCCGGATCCGCGGCGGCTGCCCGGGCTGGTCACGCAAAAGAAAGAACCCGAGAACGTTAGTATAAAAATTCAGCCCCGACACCTCCGCCGCGTACCAACGATTGAGTTGGTCCTTCGGCCAGGTGGGATGCACGAAGACACGGTCGAAGACCGACGCGTCAACAAGGATCTCGCGCGCCCCCGGCCCGCTGTCGCGCACCGCCGCTACCCAGCGGTCGAGCAGATCCTCTACTCCGATGCCCATCTCCGAGAGCAGGTCCGGGTCGGCGAGGGCGGGGTCGCCCGAGCCGCGCAGGATGATCGCGTCGCCGGCGCGTTCCAGGGTTGTGCGGAACTCGAACTCCGGGCCGAAGACCGCGAGCGCAGCCCCGGTCGTGAGAAGTTTCATATTAGAAGCCGGGATCATCGGCGTCGCGTCGTCGATCGCGGCGAGCACCTCGCCGGTGTCCACGTCCTGGATGTAGACGCCGACGGTGCTTGTCTCGAGTTGAGCGTGCGCGAGGAGGATCTCGATCTGGCTGTTGAGCGTCTGCGCGCGGGCGCCCGGCGCCGCGACCGCCAAGGCCGCCAGGCACGCGACGAGCATGAATCGCGAGATGCTCCCCGTCCGACCGATCCGATCCGTCCGTTGATCCAGCACAATCGACCTCCGTGCGTGTCCGGTGTTCCGCGATGAGCGTATCGGCGCCGAGTGGCCGGCGACTCCACAGGTTCGCCCGCCGAGCGGGCTTCGCGGTACACTCGGCGCCCGGAGCAGGAGCATCGCGTGGCCGAGACCAAGCCCATAATCGAGTTCGACGACTTCGCCAAGGTGGACCTGCGGGTCGCCCGCATCACCGACGCCGAGCCGCACCCCAATGCCGACCGCCTGCTCAAACTCCAGGTCGACGACGGCTCGGGCGAACCCCGGCAGATCTGCGCCGGCATCCGAGGCCACTACGAGCCGGGCGATCTCGTCGGTAGGCACATAATCATCGTCGCCAACCTCAAACCACGCGTGATCCGCGGCGAGGAAAGCCGGGGGATGCTCCTAGCCGCCAGCGACGCTCCCAAGGACGACCCGAACGCCGACCGCAACGTCATTCTCCTGATGCCGATGAGCGACATCGCCCCAGGATCAATCGTCACCTGACCATCCAACATCAAAATCGAGTGGCACGGGCGTCCCCGCCCGTGCACGAAAAGCCCATGCGTCCACAGCCTTTCGAATCCGCCTTAGACCTCCCCCGCCTCGCCGAGCGCGGCTGCGCCAACGAGCCGATCTCCGACGCCGACGCGCTGCGCATCCTCACGGACGAATCCATCCCAATGCTCGCGCTCGCGCACGCAGCCGGCCTCGTCCGCCGCGCGTTCTTCGGCGACCGTGTGCAGGTCCACATGCTCCACAACGTGCAGTGCGGCGCCTGCCCCGAGGACTGCGGCTATTGCGGGCAGGCGAAAACTTCCGACGCCCCCATCGCCGCTTACAAACTTAAATCACGCGACGACATCATCGCCGAGGCCGAGCACGCCAAGCGTTCCGGCGCTTTCCGATACTGCATGGTCTTGTCGGGCCGAGGCCCCAGCGACCGCGATATCGAACACATGGCCGGGTGCATCCGTGAGGTCAAGGCCCGATTCGGCCTGGAAACCTGCCTCAGCGCCGGCCTCATGGACGAAGACAAGGCCCGCCGCCTCAAGGCCGCCGGCCTCGACCGTCTCAATCATAATCTTAATACTTCCGAGGACCGCTACCCCGACATCTGTACGACGCACACCTACCGCGACCGCGTCGATACGCTCCGCGCCGCACGGTCCGCCGGGCTTTCCGTCTGTTCCGGCCTGATCGTCGGGATGAACGAAGCCGCGGGCGACATCATCGGCGTGGGACGCGAACTCCGCGCGCTCGGCGCCGAGTCCATACCCGTCAACTTTCTCGTCCCGATCCCAGGCAACTCCGTCACCACGCCGATCTCGATCGCTGCGCCGCTGACGCCAGCGCGATGCGTCCGCATCCTCTGCGCGATGCGTTTTCTGAACCCGGCCGCGGAGGTGCGCATCGCCGCCGGGCGTGAGATTCATCTGCGGTCGCTTCAGGCCGTCGCGCTCGAACCGGCGAACTCGCTTTTCATCGACGGGTACCTGCTGACGAAGGGCAGCCCCGCAGCGGAAACGATCCGCATGATCCGCGACGCGGGGTTCACCGTCGCGCTCCCCGCGGGCGAGATCCCCGCGGACCTGCAAGCCCTGCTCGATTCGATCGACACGGACGGCGGCGTCGCGCCCGACCTCGGCGTCATCAAGGACGCCCACCTCTCCGAGAAAAAACTCGCCCGCCTGACGGTATCCGCGCCGACGGGGTAACTTCTACTTAGCCAACCAAGTACTGGCCACACACAGCGTAACATGCCATATTCTAACGAGGGAGTTTGTATTCTTTGCCAGGCATCAAAGGTGCTTTGTGATTCTCATATTATTCCAGAATATTGCCATACGCCGATCTATGATGAAAAGCACCGAGCGCTCGCGTTCTCGCCTGCATCGCCGGAACATACAGGATTCATGCAGAAAGGAATTCGATCACGCCTGCTCTGCTCGGACTGCGAATGCAAAATCAACGACTGGTATGAGAAACCGTTCTACCAATTCTGGATTAAAAATAACGCCCTTGCCCCTCTCGCGCTCACAGACCGCGTGATCCTGA
>CAZTEE010000157.1:0-4424 GCA_964611775.1 uncultured Phycisphaeraceae bacterium
TCGCGCCGATGATCGGCCTGTTCGGGACGGTCTACGGGATGATCCTCGCGTTCGGGGAGATCGTCGCGTCGGGCGGCTCGCCGGACCCCGTCGGCCTCGCCGCGGGCATCGGGACGGCGCTCACCACGACGTTCTGGGGGCTTGTCGTCGCGATCCCGGCGCTCGCGGGGTACGCCTTCATCCGCAACGGCGTGGACGCCCTGACGAGCGAGGCTTCGCTGATCGTCGACGACATGATCAATCACTTCCGCCCGGAGGCGGGCGCCGGCACAGAATAATATTATGATTGAACGCCGCGATCTCGCCCGACGCATCGACCACACGCTGCTCAAGCCCGAAGCGACCGAGGGGGACGTGCGCGAACTCGTCGTCGAGGCGGTCGGGCACGGGTTCGCCGCGGTGTGCGTCAACCCGGTATTCGTGCCGATGGTCAGGGGGCTGCTGGACGAGGCGATGCGCACGGTCGGGACGCCCGTGCCACTGGGTGGGGCGCCGGCGTTGTGCACGGTGGCGTCGTTCCCGCTCGGCGCGGCGACCGCGATGCAGCGCGCCATCGAGGCGACGCAGTCCGTCAAAGCCGGCGCCGAGGAGATCGATCTCGTCGCGTGGCTGCCGCGGCTGATCGCGCGCGACGGCGCCGGGCTGCGTAGCGATCTCATCGAGACCGTCCGCGCAGTTCGCGCGGCGCGCCCTTCGTGCGTCGTCAAGGTCATCATCGAGTCCGCGGCGTTGCGCGTCGCGGCGTCGAGCGATGACGAGTTCGAAGCCATGATCGCCGCCGCCTGCAACGCGTCGCGCGAAGCCGGGTGCGATTACGTCAAGACCTCGACCGGCTTCCACCCCGCCGGCGGCGCGACGATCGAAGCGGTCCGGCTAATGATAAAGCACGCGGGCGGCCTGAAAGTCAAGGCGTCCGGCGGTGTCCGCGACTACGCGACCGCGTCCGCGATGATCGACGCCGGGGCGGACCGCGTCGGCGCGTCGGCTTCGGTGGCGATAGTCGCGGCGGCGCCGGGGTCGATCTGATCGAGCGCCCAGCGCACCGCGGGCACACACACAGCGTCCCCGAGCGCGAAGAGCATGGCGTCCTCGCCGACACCCGCGGGGATAGTGTCGCCGGCGCCTTGCAGACGCATGCATTCGCGGGCGGTGAGGTGGCGTACGCGCAACTCGCCGCAACCGAGTTCGACGAGGATTTGCTTGGCGCTCCCGCCCTTCGGCGTGCGCAGACAGCCGGCGACGCCGTCGAAACGAACTTCCGCGAGCGAGCGTTTGACGCCCGCGATCGCGCGGACCCGGCGGAACGCGGTCGCGTGCGAGACGGCGCCGGCGTCGCGGCGTTTCTCGAGTTCCGCGAGATGATTCGGATGCACCTGCGCCAGAAAGTAACTCACGCGCTCGGCGTTCCACCACCGCGACGATTCAGCGTCGATCGGCTCGACGATTTCCTCGATAGTTGTGCTGCGCGCGGGCAGCGGGGGGAGATCTCGCGCGTGCCAGGTGAGATCCGGCGCGGCGCGCATCACGGTGATTATTCCCGCGTGGCGGGCTTCGGTTGGTTCGAGCGTCAGGGGGTCCGCGGGCGCCGGCGCCGACGGGTCGTCGAGCCTGGTGGCGATCAGGAAGAGCCTTGCGCGGGATTGCGGCGTGAAGCGGTCCGCATTGACGCGCATCGCGTCAACGCCGAAGCCGAGTTCGTTCAGCGCAGCGACTAGAGCGCGGAAGTCCCGCCCGCCGTGGCTCGAAAGAAGCCCCGGCACGTTCTCCAGAAAAACCCAGCGCGGGCGGTCGGATTGAGAAGTGCCGCGCAGCAGATCGAGCACGCGCCAGACCGCGCCCGACTGCCCGGCGTGGATCCCCGCGCGCCCCCCCGCGAGGCTCAGGTCCGTGCACGGGAACGACGCGGTCCACAGTTCGCATGGCGGGATGTCGCCCGGCGCGACCTCGGCGACATCGCGCGTATCGAGGTGATCGTCGCCGGGATGCAGGGCGCGGTAGATCGCGGCTTTGGCGGGGTCGATGTCATTGGCGTAGGCGACGGTCCAGCGGCGACGGGCGCGCGGGTGTTCGAGAGCCGCCCGCACGAGGCCCATCCCCGCGAAGAATTCCGCTGCTCTGCTGTTGCCCGGGTGGATCGCCATGCTGACGAGCGTACCCGACGGGCGACGCCGCGCCTCGGACGCCGCGACGAATAGGATGCTGCGATGCGGACAAATCCGGGCACGGTCGCGTGGCACACGATGGACGCCGAATCGGTCCTGGATCGGATCGGTTCGTCGCCGCAGGGTCTGACGCGCGAGGAGGTGTCTTCTCGGCTCGAAGAACACGGACCGAACGAGATCAGCGTGGCGCGCGGCGTCTCGCCTTGGCGAATCCTGCTGCATCAGTTCGTAAGTCCGCTGATTTACATCCTGCTCGTTGCGATGATCGTGACGCTGGCGATCGGTCATCACGCCGACGCGGTGGTGATCGCGGCGGTGCTGGTGGTCAACGCGGTGATCGGGTTTATCCAGGAGTTCCGGGCGGAGAACGCGATGCAGGCGCTGCTGGAGATGGTGGCGCCGCACGCCGCGGTCCGGCGTGACGGCGAACGCCGGGAGATCGAAGCGCGCGGGCTTGTCCCGGGCGACATCGTCCTGCTCGAGTCCGGCGACATCGTGCCCGCTGACCTGCGCTTGATAGAAGAATCAAATCTGCTTGTTGATGAGGCGATCCTCACCGGCGAGTCCGTCGCGGTGGGCAAGAACGCCGCGACGCTCGAAGCCGGGAAGGGCGCGGCCCTCGGGGATCGGCTCAACATGTCGTTCTCGGGGACTGCGGTCGCGTCGGGTCGAGCTCGCGGCGTGGTCGTCGCGACCGGATCGCGCACGCAGATCGGCCTGATCGCGGGCGAGATGCAGGCGACCGAGCGCGCCCTCACGCCGCTCCAGACCCGGATGAAACGTTTCGGAAACCTAGTCAGCGTGGTCATTCTCGCGGTCAGCGTGGTGGTGTTCTTCGTCGGCGTGTCGCGCGGGCAGAGCGCGGGCGAGATGTTTCTGACCGCGGTCGCGGTCGCCGTGTCGGCGATCCCCGAGGGGCTGCCCGTGGTGATGACGGTCGCGCTCGCGGTCGGCGTCCGGCGGATGGCGAAGCGCAACGCGATTGTCCGCCGGCTCCCCGCCGTCGAGACGCTCGGCTCGTGCACCGTCGTCCTCTCGGACAAGACCGGCACGCTCACCGAGAACCGCATGACCGTCCAGGCGATCGTCGCCGGCGAGGGGCTTGACCCCACGGGCGAGATCCTCGGCGCAGACGGCGCGCAAGTCGATCATGAAAACAATGAACCGCTGCATCGCGCGCTCCTCGCCGGGATTCTTAATAATGAAGCAGACCTCCGCCGACGCGACGACGGCGACGGCTGGCGCGCGATCGGCGATCCGACCGAGGTCGCGCTGCTTGTCGCAGCGGGTCGCGCGGGGCTTAATAGGGAAACCCTGCTCGACGAACACCCGCGCACGCATCACGTGCCGTTCGAGTCGGATCGGCAGTTCTCAGCGACGATCAACCGCGGACCCGACGGGCGCGAGACCGCGCACGTCAAGGGTGCGCCCGAGCGTGTGCTCGAGATGTGCGATCGAGCGCTCGACGCCGAGGGGGAAACTGCGCTCGACCGCGCGGCGATCCTCGAACAGGCGGAGGAATTGGCGCGCGATGGGCTTCGGCTGCTGGCGCTCGCTGCCGGCGACACCGATGCGGCGATCGACGCGACACGCCGGGGCGAGCCGACGGGACTTACATTCCTCGGGCTGATCGGGATGATCGATCCACCCCGCGCGGAGGTGCGCGACGCGGTGCGGGGGTGCCATCGCTCGGGGATCCGCGTGATCATGTGCACCGGCGATCACGCGGCGACGGCGTCGGCGATCGCGGGGCGCATCGGGCTTGAGCCGGATCTCGAACCCGGCGCGACGCCCGAGGTCGTCACCGGCGCGGAGCTGGCGCGGATGGACGACGATCGGCTGCGCGAGGTCGTCGCGCGGGTGCGGGTCTTCGCGCGGATGAACCCGACGCAGAAACTAAGGATCGTCGGCGCGCTGCGGGCGATCGGGGAGGTCGTCGCTGTGACCGGCGACGGCGTCAACGACGCGCCCGCGCTCAAGGCGGCGCACATCGGCTGCGCGATGGGGCGGACCGGCACGGACGTAGCCAAGGCGGCGAGCGAGATGGTCCTCGCCGACGACAACTTCGCGACGATATACGCGGCCGTCGAAGAGGGGCGCACCGCGTTCTCGAACATACGCAAAGCGACGAACTTCCTCGTCGCGGGGGCGATCGGGATGGTGCTCGCGGTGCTCGGCGCATTCGTGCTGGGCATCCCGATCCCGCTGCTGCCGGCGCAGATCCTCTGGGTCAACGTCGTGACCAACGGCATTCAGGACGTG
>CAZTEE010000158.1:0-4365 GCA_964611775.1 uncultured Phycisphaeraceae bacterium
GATCCTCCACCTGGCGCTGCCGGATCTGCTCGTCGGCCGCGATAATCTCCTGCAGCAGACTCTGCTGACGGCTCAGACGCTCGTTGTACTCGGTCTCTGAGAACAGATCGCGGGAGTCGGCGAGGCGCAGTCTGGCCTGGGCGGCCAGGTTCCGGGCCCGCTCGGTGTCGCCTTCCGCGAGCGCCTGCCTGGCTTCGGAGATGAAGTTGTCGAACTCGGCGCGCGACTGGTCGGCCATGATCTCGCGGATCCGGACCAGCTCCTCGAGCTGGTCGGCGTCATCGAGCTGGAGTCGGACGCGAATCTCCGCCATCCGGCTCTCCGCGCGGGTCGCCTCATCGTTCGAGAGATGCTCCCGGTAGGGGTCGGCGACGACTTCCGAATACCGCCGCATGGCCTCGCTGTAGCGGCCTGCCTCGAACGCCCGGTCCGCTTCCGCCAGCAGGCGCTGGGCGTCGAAGCGAAGGGCCTGGATGAACATGTCCTCATCCGTCCCGTCCGGCTGCGCCTCACCCGGCTGCGCGTCCTGCGCTGCCTCGGGGCGATCGGCGGCGGGGTCCTCCCGGCGCGTCACCGTGCCGGGCTGGAGAAGTCCGAGAGAAATCTGATGGAACTCGAAGGGGCGCCCACGCGTCTTTTCCAGCTGCATGATGCGCTCACGAGTCCGCTCCAGCATTCGCAACTGCGTCGTCGTCAGGCGCACGCCTGTCCGGTGGACGCTGTCCAGGTGGGCCTTGGCCTCCGGGTACATGCCGTTCTCGAAGTCGAGGATCGCCTGCTCGATCGCCGGGCCGACGAACTCGATCAGGTCCAGCCGATATTCCGAGGACTGCGTGAGCAGGTCCGCGGCCACCTGCCGCTGTGCTGAAGAAGCGCCGTCGGAGCGGCGCACGGCGTGGGCGAGCCGATCCGCCTCCCGCAGGTCGCCGAGCCGGATCGCGAGCCTGGCCCGCTGGATGTTCAGATCGTCCTGGTCGGCGTTGCGAAGGCGCCGGTCGATGGCGGTCATCAACTCGAATGCCCGCTCACGCTCCAGCTCTTCGAGCTCGTCGCGGTCCAGCCCGCGAAGCAGGTGGCGCGCCTCGATGAGACTCCCCTCACGCAGAAGCTCCGACGCTTCATCCAGAGCGAGCCGGGAGTGGTTCGCAAGGTCGGCTCCGGTCGTCGTCACCGCGCCCGCCGCCAGAAGAACAACGAGGCTGACGACGGATCGAGTTCTGTTCAACAACATGCCGGTTCTCCAAGCGACGTTTCGTGCTTCAGCCGGAGAGCGCGACAGCCCGCCCGGCGTTGTCTTGTGCTTCCTTTTTCCGCCAGTCTGCCCGCAGCGCGCGCTTCGTCGATCGCTCATCCTGAGATCCTGAACTGAAGCGCAACATCCGTGCAGCACGGACGATCGGCGAACATACCGCCCGTATATTGGGGCCGCAAGCCGCCGGTGGTTCCAGAGAATGTGCCGATTTGCTCCGGATTGCGCCGAACGCGTCGACGCCCCCGATGGGACATCCACCCCGATCAGGCGGTCGCCGTCGCGCCCATCGCCTCGGCCGACACCGGGCGCCGGTCCTGCATCATGCGCACGAAGGCGTCGAACATGTACCCCGCATCGTGCGGCCCCGGGCTCGCCTCGGGGTGGTGCTGCACCGCGAAAATAGGCCGATTCGGCGATCGGAATCCGGCCAGCGTGCCGTCGTTCAGGTTGATGTGCGTCGCCTCGGCGCCCGCTGCCTGCAGCGACTCCGGGTCCACCGCGAAACCGTGGTTCTGACTGGTGATCTCGATGCGATCCGTGAGCCGGTTCTGAACAGGATGGTTCACGCCGCGGTGGCCGAACTTCAGCTTGAAGGTCCGAGCGCCCAGCGACAGCGCCAGCAACTGACAGCCGAGACAGATGCCAAAAGTCGGCGGCGGCTGGTCGATCTCCGGGCCGATGAGGGCGCGGAGGGTGGCGATGGTTGACTCAACCGCCGCGGGGTCGCCGGGGCCGTTGGAGATGAACAGGCCATCGAACTCTTTAGCTTCAAACGCTTTACGGATCGTCTCCGCGGGGGTGTCGTGGGGGATGATGACGACTTCACAGCCCCGCTCCACCAGGTGGCGGAGGATGTTGAGCTTGGCGCCGCAGTCGAGGGCCAGGACACGCAGGGCGCCAGTCGACTCGCGTCGGGGCCCTCCGGGCGTGATGAGGGGCCGCCAGTCGCCGAGGGCCTCCGTCCAGGTCTGGCGGGCCGAGCATCCGACATCGGGGACCAGGTTGCGGCCGGCCATCGAGGGGGCGGAGCGGGCCATCTCGACCAGATCGGCGTCTGAGGGGCGGGGATCGTCCGTCAGCACCCCCTGCATCGCTCCCTCGGTGCGCAGACGGCGCGTGAGTGCGCGGGTGTCGACCCCCTCGAGGCCGAGGACGCCGGCGGCGCCAAGGTAGGACGCAAGATCAAGGGAGGCCCGGTGGTTGGAGTGGCGCCGCGCCAGCTCGCGCACGATGAAGCCGGCGACCTGGACTCCCGCCGACTCCACATCCTCCCGGTTCACACCGTAGACGCCGATCATCGGCGAGGTCATGGTGAGGATCTGCCCGGCATACGAAGGATCGGTCAGCGCTTCCTGGTACCCCGTCATGGCGGTGTTGAAGACGACTTCGGCCGAAGCGGTGAGGCCGCGGCCGACGGCCCCGAAGGCGCGACCGTGAAAAATCGCTCCGTCGGAGAGGGCCAGCCGGCCCGTCGCACTGGTTTCGGGTGCTCCCATGATCGGGGAGTCTACACATGTCCATTCCGGACCATGCGCAGGTTTGCGGGCCTTGTCTGCGATTTTTCTCTCAGTCTTTCACCCTGAAATCCGGTTGTTTCACACGCTGGGGATGGAGCAGGCCGCGAACGCATCCGATCAAGCGGGGTCCACGAGGTGGACCATGAACAGCATTTGTTGATTCGGGGCCGGCGAGGAGGAGCGTCGGCCCTGTCTCTTTTTGGAGGGTTGACGGTTCGCTACGCTCATCACGTGGCCGGAGAGCTCTTCTCAACGACGTCCGATCGACCGATGCGCTATGCCCGCATCGCGGTGGAGCGCGGCGTCGACCTGCCGGACGGGCTGACCTACGCCGTTCCCGATTCGATGCCCGATCTGTGCATCGGGGAGCGCGTCGAGGCGCCGCTGGGCAGAGGGGACGCGGCGTCGCCGGGGTTCGTCATCGAGGTGGACGTCCAACCCGACCTGGATCCGGCGCGCATCAAACCGCTCTCGCGCCGCACCGGCATGAGCCTGCCGCCGGCGATGATCGACCTGGCCCGCTGGATCGCACGGTACTACTGCGCCCCGCTGGGAATGACGCTCGCGGCCATGGCGCCGGCGGCGGTGCGTCGCGGCGTCGGAGGCGTGGTGCGCACGGAAGTCGAACCCACAGGCGCCGAGCCGATCGGAAAACTCCCGCCCACGACAAAGGCGGCGTGGGAAGCGCTGCAATCGTTCGACCATGGTCGGTTCCCTCTGCCGCCGCGCGAGTTGGCGGATCATCTCGGCCTGCGCACCATCGGCCCGATCAACCGGCTGATCGAGATCGGCGCACTGCGCACCCTCAAAGTGCGTCGGGTGCGGGCCGCGTGGGCGGAGCACGCGGCGGAGGTGGACCGCGGCCTGGTCCTGACGACCGATCAGCAGCGCATCGTGGATGCGATCGTCGCGAAGATCGGTTCCTTCTCGGCGCACCTGGTGCGCGGGGTGACTGGGGCGGGAAAGACCGAGGTGTACCTGCGCATTCTGGAGCGGGTGATCGTGCGGGGCGAGTGCGCCATCGTGCTTGTGCCGGAGATCAGTCTGACGCCGCAGACGGCGGGACGCTTTCTGGGGCGCTTCGCAAAGGAAGGCGTCGCGGTGCTGCACTCAGGGCTGACATCCGCGCAGCGGAATGCGCAGTGGTCGCTGGTGAGCGATGGGCAGGTGCGGGTTGTGGTGGGGGCGCGCTCGGCGATCTTCGCGCCCTTCGCGCGTGAACTGGGGCGCCCGGTGGGGCTCATCATCGTCGATGAGGAGCACGACGGCGCGTACAAGCAGGATCAGCTCCCGCGCTACAACGCCCGCGATGTCGCGGTGAAGCGGGCCCAGCTCGAAGGATGCCCGGTGGTGATGGGGTCGGCGTCGCCCTCGCTGGAGTCTTGGCGGAACGCGAAAGAGGGGCGCTACACGCTGCATGAGCTGACCGAGCGCGCCGGCGGCGCCTTCATGCCGCGGGTCGAGGTGATCGACTTCGCAGAGGAGCGCCGGGCAAGGCCGTGGCGCGAGAACCGCGTGAGCCTCATCGGCCCGCGGATGGAGAAGGCGATCGGACGCGCCCTCGATGCGGACGGGCAGGTGATTCTGCTGCTCAAC
>CAZTEE010000159.1:0-3947 GCA_964611775.1 uncultured Phycisphaeraceae bacterium
AGTCTCCACCGAGCGAGGCCACCAACGCCAGCAGGCGGACGGATTCTGGTTCGATCGGCTTGTCCGCCGAGGTCTCGGCTCGGATCATCGCCTCGACGTAGGCGAGTCGGCCCGCGCGAACCAGTTCTTCCAGCGTCGGCGGCGGCGGGGGCAACGCCGTCACATCCCGCGGCGGGTACATCACCAGGTTCGGATCGATCGGCGAATACACCCCCGTCAGCGGGCCGCGGTAATAAAGCGCATCCGAGTAATACACTCCCGTCCCCTGATTCAGGTACCGGCCGTGCCTGGGCAGGGTGTACGAGCCGTGATGCTGATGCCGCGGAAAGTGCGGTCGATGTCCCGGAGTCAGTGCGGGATCGCCCGAGTCGGGCTTTGGCGTAGGCGGTGTCGGCGGCTGGGCAGCCGGCGGGGGAGCGTTGCGCTGCTGATTCGGAATGTCGAATCTTTTCTGACCAAGATCTGTGGGCATTCGCTTGATCGGCTGACGCGCTTCGGGACTATCTGGGGCCAAAGCCCCTGAGGACGCCCGCCCCCAGCTTGTTCCCAAGACGCAAAGCGTTGCAATGGCTATACTTGTGATTCGTCGATTGTTCGCGGATGCGGACATGTCCTGGCCTCCTGCTCGCGGCGGGGCGCCGTGGGGATTGCGGCGTGGGCCGCTCGATCTACGATATCTTGTTCTACCGCCGAGATCCCGGCGGTGATCCGCGACTACCGGAGTTTTTCTGATGATCATCGACACTCGGACACAGATACTCCCGTCCGACGAGCCTGAGTTCGACGTATGCAGCCCGACCCACGCGGCCCACGCCCACGCGATGGGTTGTATCAGCGTTTCCATCGTCCACGGCTGGCGCTCCGACCGGCTCGGCGTTGACACGCCGCCCGAGTCCATCGCGACCTTCGTCGAGCAGGATCCGTCGCGCCGAGTCGGTTTCGCCGGCGTTGACCCGCTCGCCGATTCCGCGGGAGAAGACCTCGAACGCGCCCGCGAACTCGGCCTGCCCGGCGTCACGCTCTGCCCGGCAGATCAGGGATGTCGGCCGACGCACGACTCGTGCCTGGCGGTGCTCGAACATTGTGCCGGGTTCGGCGTGCCTGTGCTTGCCGCCAACCCCTGGCTGCACGACCGCCGCAGCGCCGTCGAGTTCGCGCGCCCGACGCTCTGGGACGAGGCCCTGCGCTCGCTCCCCGCGCTGACGCTGGTGCTCGGCGATCTCGGCGCCGGCTGGATCGACGAAGCATTGCTCCTCGCCGCGCGGCATGAACGCGTCTACGTCGAACTCTCCGGCGTGATCGGTCGCTCCTGGCCGCTCTATCAGACCCTCCAGGCCGCGATCGAACGCCGAGTCGCTCACAAACTCCTCTTCGGTTCCGGCTTCCCGCGACAGACACCAGAAGCCGCGATCGAACGGCTTTATTCGGTCAACACTCTGCGCCAGGGCGCGGGCCTGCCCGCGGTCCCGCGTGAGTGCCTGCGCGCGATTGTCGAGCGCGACGCGCTCGCGTGCCTCGGCATCGACCATCTCGGCGCCGGCCGACGCACCCCCGCGCAGCCTGTCGTTCACATCACCGCAGAGACCGACGCCGCTCTCATCGCGCGCCGTATCAACGGCTGAGCCGTGCCAGAGCACGACCGATTCGACTCGATCGCCGTACCCCCTGCTCTCGTCGGCATGTCCGACCGCGTCGCGTTCTCGCGCGACGCCGTGCGCGCACTCGACCGCGCCGCGATCGACGAGTTCGGCGTGCCCGGCGTCGCCCTCATGGAAAACGCCGCGATCGGGCTGGCGCACGTCGCGCACGCGATGCTCCGGATCATGCGCGCCGAAGCCGCGCTCATCCTCGCCGGTCCGGGCAACAACGGCGGCGACGGCTTCGCGCTCGCGCGACACCTGGCGGCGCTGAATATCAGCACAAGTGTCGCGCTCCTGTTCGACCCCGCCTCGGCGCGCGGCGACGCCGCCGTAAACCTCAACATCATCCGCGCCATGCGTCTCCCAATTAATATTATCATACCCGGCGACGCCGACCAATCACTGGACAAAGCCCGGCGCGACCTGAGCGGGAACTGCCTCTTCATCGACGCGATGCTCGGCACGGGCGCGACCTCCCCGCCGCGACCGCCGATCTCGGACGCGATCGCCTCGCTCAACCGCGCCCGTGCTTCACAGCCCGAATCCGCGGTTCTGGCGGTCGATCTGCCCAGCGGGCTTGACTGCGACACCGGCGCCCCGATCGGCGCGGCCGACCCGCCGACCGCCGTCATCGCCGACGCCACAGCGACTCTCGCCGGCCTTAAAACCGGCATGCTCGATACGCGGTCGCGACGCTTCACCGGGCGAATCCTGACGCTCGGCATCGGCGCGCCGGCCGAAGCCGTCCGGCGTTACGGGACGCGAGTCTCGAGCGCCGCCGGCACGTGAACTGCGGGCGTGCGCTATCCTCAGCCGCGATGGACGAATCCACTCTGCTCGCGCACATCTACGACCGATCCGCGAACCTCGCGGCAGATTTCGCTTCGCGGGTCGCCGTCGGGCCGGGCGATGATTGCGCCGTGCTCAGGCTTACATCGGGCGCCGATTCGATTCTGGTGACCACCGATCAACTGGTCGAAGGTCGGCACTACGACCCGGCGACGCCTGTCAACGCGGTTGCGCACAAAGCGATCTGCCGGAGCCTCTCCGACATCGCCGCGATGGGCGGCAAGGCGCATTCGTGCGTCGCCGCCGCCACGCTCCGTGCCGGCTTCGAGAACGCGGACGAACTCTTCGACGCCATGGCGCGAACCGCTGCTCACTATGACTGCCCGCTCGTCGGCGGCGATATTGCTTTCGGCGACGGGCCGACCGTGATCTGCGTGACCGTCACCGGCGAGCCGCACGGCCGGCGCGGCCCGGTGCTGCGCTCGGGCGCGCTGCCCGGCGACATAGTCTGCGTCACAGGAAATATCGGCGGCTCGTTCGAATCGGGAAAGCACCTTACGTTCGAGCCACGGCTGCGCGAAGCCGCCTGGCTCTGCGACACGCTCGGTGATCGGCTCGTGGCGATGATCGACATATCCGACGGCGTGGGGCGCGACGCCGGGCGCATCGCCGCCGCTTCCAGTGTCAGAATCATGCTCAATGAAGCCGCGATCCCGCTCGCCCCGTCCGCGAAAGACGCGCGCAGCGCCATCGCAGACGGGGAAGATTACGAACTGATCTTTACAATCCGCCCCGGCGCAGAAATCCCACGCGTAACCCCGACCGGCGTGACTATCACAACTATCGGCGTTGCAGAACCCGGCGTCGGCTGTGCGCTCCGGGTTCGCGACGGAGCCGTCATCGACGCCTCTGATCTCGGCTGGGACCACCACTCATGACCCCGATCATGAAGACTATCACCCGACGCGAGGATGAGACCGTCGTGCTCGGCGAACGTCTCGGACGCTTCCTCCGCGCCGGAGACGTGATCGCGCTCGTCGGCGAACTCGGCGCCGGGAAGACCCGCCTGGTCCGGGGCATAGCCCGCGGGATGGGTATCGACGCCCATGCCGTCTCAAGCCCGACTTATGTGATAGTGCAGGAATACCCGGCTAATATTGCATCCTCACCGCCGCTGGTGCACGTTGACGCGCACCGTCTCGAAGCGGCTGACGGGCTGGCGTCGCTGGGCTGGGATTCGGCGCGCGACCCCGGCGCCGTGGTCGTCATCGAATGGGCCGACCGCATCGCAGCGGAGTTGCCACCCGATTCGCTGCGCATCACCATCGAGCACGCTGAATCGCCGCACGAACGCCGGATCACATTCCTGGGCGTCGAAGATTGGCGGGAACGCATCGCCGACATAGGATTCGGGTGATGATCCCGCACGAAGACAACTACCGCGCCGACGCCGAGAGCCGCTGCCCGATCTGCGACGAAGCCTTCCGCAGCGATTCCGACTCGGCGCCGTTCTGCTCC
>CAZTEE010000159.1:3957-4340 GCA_964611775.1 uncultured Phycisphaeraceae bacterium
TCGATGCCGGCTCGTCGATCTCGGCAAGTGGCTCAAGGGCGATTACGTGATCAGCCGGGAAATAAAGGACGCCGACCTCGATCAGGGCGAGTGATGCCGATTGATTTATAACCCACCATGCCGACGCCTGACCTGAACGAAGCGTTCACACGGGCGGGACGCCCGTGCCACCAATACGCGCGTGCCACTGCTTCATTGAATATCAGTCACGCTCGCGCCGCGAAAATCTGAAACCGCCGACCGTGCAGGATCAGCCCGCGTTCGGCGCAAAGCCGCTCGCACAGAGCCGTCAGTTCCGGTGCGTCGATGGGCACGACTTCGTTCGTATCCACACGGATGAGCAGATCCCGCGGCGTCCGGCCGTAGATCAACTGCCAGCGCGA
>CAZTEE010000160.1:0-4332 GCA_964611775.1 uncultured Phycisphaeraceae bacterium
AGGGCGACGACCTCCCCGAAGGCGCCTTCATGTACGTCGGCACCCTCGACGACGCCCGCGCCAAAGCCGAACGCATGAAAGACGAGTGAGCCGCCAGCCCTGGGCGGCACGGCCCCCAGGGTGGCACGGCTCCTGGGTTGGCAAGGCTCTCCGAGCCGTGATCGCACGCGCGACTACCCCCACCTTCGCTGCGCTCAGGTCATGCGTCAGGCGTCAGGCGTCATACGTCAGGAGTTGGGCGACCGGCGTCGGGCGTCGTCGTCGTCGTCGGTCCGCATAGGTCGGCTCGGGGTGACTCGGGGCCGTGCCCGCAGCGGCTTCGCTCGCGGGCGCCGGGGTGTCGGCGTATCCTGCCCCCCATGGCGATTTTCATTGACTCACAGACCGGGGTGATCTGTCAGGGGATCACCGGCTCCTTCGGCGCCTTGCACACGCGCGGGTGCCTGCATTACGGCACGAGGCTCGTCGGGGGGGTCACGCCCGGCAAGGGCGGCTCGACCGACGACAACGACCTCCCCATCTTCGACACCGTCGCCGCCGCCGTCGCCCGGACCGGCGCCGACGCGACGATGATCTTCGTCCCGCCGCCGTTCGCCGCGGACGCCGTACTCGAAGCCGCCGACGCGGGCGTCCGCGTGATCTGCTGCATAACCGAAGGCGTCCCCGTGCAGGACATGGTCCGCGCCAGCGCCGCCCTCGACGAGATGAACCGCTGCCGACCCGCCGCCGACCGCATCGTCCTCGTCGGCCCGAACTGCCCGGGCGTCATCACGCCCGGCCCGAAGACGGGTTCGGGCGAGTCGGCACGCGACACCTACACCAATGCCCGGCTACATCCACACGCACGTCTCCGAAGCAAAGACCGGCAAGGCCGTCGGCATCGTCTCCCGGTCGGGCACGCTTACATACGAAGCAGTCTGGCAGACCTCGAACGTCGGCCTCGGGCAATCGACGTGCGTCGGCATCGGCGGCGACCCCGTGCGCGGCGTGGGCTTCATCGAGTGCCTCGAAGCCTTTCAGAACGACCCCGATACTCACGCCGTGCTGATGATCGGCGAGATCGGCGGGACCGACGAAGAAGCCGCCGCTGCGTGGGCGAAAACTAATATGACAAAGCCCGTCGCCGCGTTCATCGCCGGTCGCACGGCCCCTCCCGGCCGGCGCATGGGACACGCCGGCGCGATCATCTCGGGCGGTCAAGGCGACGCCGAGAGCAAGATCGCCGCTCTGAGGACAAACGGCTTCGAGATCGCCGAGACACCAGCAGACATGGGCGCCGCTGTCGCGCGGGCGATGAACCTCGGCTGAGCCGCACGAACAGTCATGGACACACACGCAAGCCGCATGACGCCGATGAACGAAAGCACAACCCATCGGCGCCCATCACATAAGAAATCGCTCCGACAACGCCAACGATTCATCCCCAGATTATCCCCCCCTCTCTTCACCCTCTGTTTTCCTCTGCGTTCAATCATTCTCCGCGCGGCTACGCTCGGAGTGCTGCTAGCTCTCACCGGTTGCGGATCGCCGATCGGCCCTGGAGTGACGGGCCGTGCGTTCACGGATATGCCCGCCCGGGTCGTAGCGTCGGGCGACCGCTGGGTCGCGGTCTTCACGGCTCCGACCGGAGGCTGGCGCGCGGAGTTCGACACCACTCGCCAAATGTTCAACGGGCAGGAAGTGTTCGTGACGCTGGTCAAGCCGCACCCCGACCTTATGGTGACGCAGGCCCTGACGGACCTGCATGTGCGCACGCCGGCCGCAACGACGGAGGCAGTCCGCGTCCACGCCCGCACCGCGGACGACATCAACCCGGACGAGACACCGCCGGGCATCCTGCGCTGGCTCTTCGGCTGGATGCTGCCCGCGCCGGCGGAGCCGCCCTACAGCGAAGCGGCGGCGGCGGGCGTGGGACCGGTACCCGACTAATTTTCCAATACCCCGGCGCGCACGCCGGCGTCGATCCACGCCCGGGCCGCGACCTTAGCGCCGTGCATGAATGCGTCGTCGCCCGATCTGATCTGTTGTATATGTTTGGCTGTTCGCAGCGTCCGTTCACGCTGTCTCGGCGGCGCGTGCTCGGCGGGAAGAAGAAGTAACACTTCGGCCGCTTCCCGGCGTCCCGCGATGCGCCAGACCCAGTAACTGATAGCAGGATACATGACGGCCATCGGCGAGAAGAAAGCCGAGCCGACTCCCATCGCGGCGAGCACTAATGAAACCAAGCCGAGCAACATCAACACGATCGAGATAGCTCGCTGTGCAACGATCCGGCCGCGGATCAAAGCCCGCTTAGACTCCGCGAGTTCCGCGGCACAGGAATCGGGTTTCCACGGCTCAAGACCGCGTTTCCTCCATGCGAGCACGAGCGCAACGCAGGCGATCGAGAGCAGGAAAAAGTAGAACACGACGTTGATCTAGAAGACTTGAGTCAGAAAGATCAGCGTCGTGGCCAGCAGGCCCAGGGCTGTGGCTGTCGCCACGAGTCGCAGGGCCTGCCCCGCGTTGGTCCGCGCATCGAGTTCGGGCTTGAAGAGTTTCATGCTCTCAAGGGCGTGGTTCATTCGGCCCGCTCGCGATGTGGCTCACAAGTCAGGCGAAGCGACAAGACGGAATAGACGCTGAGGCGGGGTCATCGAACCGGGGACGCGGCCTCTTTATACCCGATTGCCCCTAGATACTGAATACATATCCGCTCTGCGGATCAGTCATGCCAGTCGTCCGGGCCGCGTTGCGACCAGTGCCTGCTGCGGGGCGGATTGATCTCATCCCCCCGCCAGTCGTCGGGGATGGCCCAAGGCATGCGGAGGATATACCGCCGACCGTGGGGGTCATCTGAAGTGGGTATATATTGATATGGCTCTCCGGACACGGGATCTATGGTGTCAGCGTGCGCGACAGCGCTTATGAGATCTGCCGGCGTTTCGCCGGTGTCGGCGCGGCTGAGTTCCAGAAGGATCATCAGGCGAACGCCTGTAAGGTAAGTGCGCGTCGACGCCAACCGCGGAAGTATCCCTGTCGCCAGCGGCGCTTCTGCGGTGAATCCAGACCGGGCGCGCCACCAGCGTTCGAAACGGTCCGCGCCGGGAATAAGATCAGCCGGCTTAGCGCCCACAAGCGAATTCATGCGTCTTTCCGCTTCGTCGATGTCGGCGAGTGTTTGCCTGCGCGACACGGCGCCGCCGAGCAGATTCAGTATGACCTCGGCTGTCCGGCCGCCGGCTGTCCCGATCGCTCCTGATTGGCGATGGAGCTCGGCGGGAATGAATCGGCCGTCGCCGGCGGCGTCGTCGGAGAAGGTCCACTGCACAAGATCGCGGAGTTCAAACAACTCGGTGCGGATCAGGATAGTCTCGGCGTCTGCAAAGCTGGCGATCGCGCCGTCGATAGTTTGCAGCAGCGCAACGAGGACATCCCGAGGCGGATCGTAATCATTGAGAGTCTGCGCGATTTCCCTGGAGATTACAGAAATATTTCCTGAACCCACAAGTTGATTCCGAACGTGGGGTGTCCGCATTGCGCCTTCGCCGAGACGGATCACGATGCTGGCGTTGTTTAGGAACGAGTCCCAGTCACCGCGTTGCGCGTCGATGCGCATAATCCTCCTGAGCACCTCCGGGAAGCTTCGAAGCCAGGTGATTTCAGACTGATTGACCCATGCATTTGTGAGTGAACGTCTGGCGTTCGGATCGAGTTCGCCTGTCAGCCCGTCGCCGGCGTGGACGATCGGTATGACGTATGCCGGCTCATCGAGCGTGCGCGCCAACGGCGCCAGGAGTGGGCGGATGTCGTCGAGCAGCGCGACAACTTCGGATCGATCGACTACATCCCAGGCGCCGGTCTCGAGCCAGGCGTACTCGTTGTGGCGTCGCGCGGCTTGGAATCTGATAAGCCAGTCGGTAGTCGTAGGCGCCGATGAACTGACACCGAGATCATCGACGATGATTGATCGCACGGTCTCCCAGGCGTTGGCGCCGGGCGGCGCTTCCGCAGCGGCTATCGCGTTTGCGACAGCGATGGAGTCCGTCGTCGGATTCGGATGGGCGCGCACCGCGTGGACGATCCGCCCCGCGGACAGCAGCGTCGTCAGCAGCAAGACGGCGGCGATGGAAATCGCGATCCGGGGCCAGCGTCGCGTCCACGTTAACATACCTTCAGGATACGCAGATCCCGCGGCGCGTGTTGCAACCGAACCCGGGGCGAAATGAATGATCCGATGAATCGAGCCGGCCACCGGGATCGCGGGATGTACGCCGCCGGTGCGGCCGACCCGGGCTTCTTATGTCGCGCCGACGGTCAGGCCGATGGCGGGCTGGGGGAGGACTTCGTGCG
>CAZTEE010000161.1:0-4313 GCA_964611775.1 uncultured Phycisphaeraceae bacterium
CTTCCGGGGTCGGGTCGGTCTGCATCCAGTCGGCGCGCCAGTCGTTGAAGAAGAGCGCGTTCTTGCGCGTCCCGTTCGGGCCGCGCGCGTGACGGTCGGCGGAATCCGCGAGCACGGGCAGGTCCGGGCGGTCCTGGAATAGCTTTGTCACCGCGACCTCGGGGCGCTCGTCGCGTTCCTGGAGTTCGCGAAAGAGCATGAACCAGCCCGCCCAGTATTCATAAGAAGAGTGCCGTCCGACCGGCCCATCCGGTGAATCGAGCAGTTCGCGCGGGATCTCGTCGTCGGCGGGGCAGATGAAGACGGCCGTGGACTCGACCGCGCCGCCGAGCACGTCGAGGATGCTGTCCGGCGACGGTCCTGTGCTCGCGGGGTTGAAGGCGTTGTCGTCGAGCGGCAGGGCGCGCGGGAGCAGTTGGTCGTGCTGGTTGAGATAGATCTGCATCCCCACGCCGACACTCTTAAGATTCGCCAGGCACGCGGCGCGGTGGGCCGACGCTCTTGCCGATCGAAGCGCGGGCAGCGTGATGCCGAGCAGCACCGCCACGATGCTGATGACGACGAGCAGTTCGATGAGCGTGAAGCCCCGGGCCGATCTGTGGCGCGCCCCGTCCATGGCTGATTATAGGGATCGACCGGATCGGCGATGCGGATTCACTGTTAATTCAGGATCGGCCGTAGACCGGGACCAGGGCGCCGCGCGTGGCGCGGTTGGCTGGAGAAGCGAGGAAGACGATCGTCTCGGCTACGTCGGCGACACTCGGCCAGGCGCCATGATCGGCGTCGGGCATCGCGGATCGGTTGGCGGGAGTGTCCATGATCGAGGGGACGACGGCGTTGACCCAGACCCCGCGCGGCGCGAGTTCCTCCGCGAGCGAAACGGTCAGCGAGGCGACGGCGGCCTTGCTCGCGGCGTACGCCGCCATCGCGCCGGTCGCGACGAGCGCCGGCCGGGCCGCGACGTTGACGATGCGCCCGCCCGCGTCCGAGCCGAGCATCCGCCGAGCCGCAGCCCGGCATGAGAGGAAACACGTCGTCGCGTTCATGTCAATCATCTTCCGCCAATCGGCGAAAGTTGTTTTGTCGATCGACGCCATCGCGAACCCGCCGGCGATGTGTACCGACGCCCAGACCGAGCCTGGGTGGGCGAAGAAGGCGTCCGTCGCGGCTTCGTCCGCGAGGTCCACGCCGAGGGATGTATGCACGCGGTCGTGATCGCGGAGTTTGAAGCGTTCGATTTCGTTCTCGTCGATGACGGGAACCCAGCACTCCGCGCCGAGGCCGACAAGCCGATCGACGACCGCGGAGCCGAGCGCCCCGGCGCCGCCGGTCACGACGACGGTCCTGTTCGTGAAGTCGGGCATCGGACGCGATCCTTCCATCAAAGTTAATTCACACGACATAAGGCGTAGGCGCCAGGGCCGCGTCGACGGTTGCGCGGAACTCGTCGTAGCCCGGTCGGCCCATCAGCCCGAACGTGGCTTTTTTCCCTGTTTCCACCGCGGGCTGGTCGTAGGCGTCCACGCCCAGCATCCGACCCGCGAACGCCGTCGCCATCATCCAGAGTTGCAGGAACTCGCCCACGGCGTGCGCATCGATGCGCGGCAGGCGGATCGTAAAATTAGGCCGTTGCGACTCGACCAGCGCGAACTCCGTCGCACGCTTCTCCGCAGCCAGCAGCGCGCCCAGCGACGAACCCTCGAGGTACCGCAGCGCTTCGACACCAAGCCCGGGCGGGATCGCCAGGTCCGGGTCGAACTCGCCGACTCCGACGAAGCCGATCACCTTGTCGTTCGGCCCCTCGCGGTACAACTGGATCTGCGAGTGCTGGTCCGTCGCGCCGAGAGCCTTCACCGGCGTGAAACCCGCCAAAGCTTCCTTGCCTTGTTTGTCGAAACGCTTGCCCAGCGACTCCGCCCACAACTGGCGGAACCAGTCCGCGAGCAGGTACAGCCCGTTCGCGTAGGGCATGAGGACATGGATCGGCTTGCCGTTCTCGTGCGCCAGACGGACCAGCAGCGTCGCGAGGATCGCGGCGGGGTTCTTATTAAGATCTCGCGACGTGCAGCGATCGTCCATAAGCGCGGCGCCGGCGAGCAGGGCGTCGATGTCGATCCCGCACATCGCGGCGCTGAACAGCCCGACCGGGGACAGCACGCTGAAGCGCCCGCCGACACCCTCGGGGACCGGCAGCGTCGTGTACCCGGCGCCGTCACAGATGGCGCGCATCGTCCCCGCGCGCTCGTCGGTGATCGCGACGATGTGGTCGGCGTGCTCGCGCTCGCCGAGCGCGTCGATGAGCATCTTGCGGACGATGAGGAACTGCGCCGCGGTCTCGGCGGTCTCGCCGGACTTGCTGATTACGTTGACGAGCGTGCGTTCAAGCCCGCCGGGCGAGTTCGTGATCAGGTCGAGCGTTGCGGCGACGTGCGCGGGATCGACGTTATCGAGCACGAACAGCCTCGGGCCTCGGCGGGCGGGCGGCTCGAGCAGGTTCCACGTCGGCGGGTTGAGCGCCGCGTGCAGGGCGCTGTTCCCCAGCGCAGACCCCCCGATCCCCAGCACGACGAGCGTGTCGAACCGGCCGGTGCAGCGCGACACTGCGTCGCGGACCGCTGAAACATTCTCGGCTCTGGCCGGCTCGAAGGGGAGCAGGCGCCAGCGCTCCCAGCCTGTGCCGCGGGTGCGGGCGAGGTCGTCGGCGATCTCGGCAACGAGGGCGGCGCTCGCGGAATCTTCACGGAACGAGGCGGGGTCCAGCCCGTGCGCGCCGACCCGGCTCGACAGACAGTTCGCGTAGTCGATCGTCAGCATGCCGGGCATGATAACCGGCGACCGCGCCGGGATGAATATGCGAAGATCGGCGGGGTTAGAAGCGATCTCGTAAATCAGAAAGGAATCGTGATGGAGACATTCGAGGCGATCTATGCACGCCGGGCCGTGAAACAGTTTGATCCGTCGCACGCGTTGACGGACGACGAGATCCGTCGGCTGCTGGACGCGGCGATCCAGGCGCCGACGTCGTTCAACATCCAGCACTGGCGCTTCGTGGTTGTGCGCGACCCCGAGTTGCGCCGCGCGATCCGGGCTGTGGGGAACGATCAGGCGCAGATCACTGACGCGTCGCTGCTGATAGTCATGACCGCGGACGTGGACGCGTGGAAGAAGTCTCCCGAGCGGTACTGGCGGGACGCGCCTCAGGAGGTGGCGGACATGCTCGTGGGCTGGATGGGGCCGTTCCACGAGGGACGCGAGCAGTTGCAGCGCGACGAAGCGCAGCGGTCGATCGGGATGGCGATGCAGACGCTGATGGTCGCGGCCAAGGCGATGGGGTACGACTCGTGCCCGATGATCGGCTTCGATCACGAAGCGGTGGCGCGGCTGATCAACCTACCGGCGGACCACTGCATGGGACCGCTGGTCGCGGTCGGGAAGGCAACGAAGGCGCCTTGGCCCAAGCCCGGGCAGTTGCCGCTGGAAGAGGTCGTGGTGACGGACCGCTTCGCGTGAGGCGCCGAGGCCCGGCGGCCGCAGCGTCGCTACGCCCGCGGCGTAGCAGCGGCCCGACGGCGTGGGTTGTTAAGTCCAGTTAGATAGAAGGATGAGGAGGTCAACGCCGTTGACTACGCCGTCGCCGTTGAGGTCCGCGCCGCTGAGTCCCACTGCGCCCCAGGAGTTACAGAGTATTAGGAGATCTTGGCCGTTGACGACGCCGTCGCCGTTGAGATCGCCGGGTTTGGGCTGAACGGTGCAGCCCTGCCACTTGGCGAGGAAGGAGTCGCCGGCGGGTGAGGTGGCGAACTCGCCCCCGGCGTAGAGGGCCGGGCCGGCGCCAGAGCCGTCGTCGAAGACCGTCAGGTCCCAGACCCTGTCATTCATCCCGCTGCCCAGGGGCGACCACGAGGCGCCGTCCCATTTAGCGATTCGATTGGCGGTCACGCCGCCGGCGGTGGAGAACTGGCCCCCGGCGTAGAGCGCGGGGCGGGTCCCGTCGTCGAAGACCGTCATAACTAAGATCCTGCCGTGGACGCCAGGCGGGCCGCCAAACGTCGGGACCCACTCCGGCGTGCACTCGCCGCCCTCGGCGAGCGTGATCAGGCCCGCGTCGATGTTGTCCGCGCCGCCGGCCAGAGCCGCCCTCACGCTGCCGATGCTCGTCGCGCCGGCCTCCGTCGCCGCTGCGGTGACCTACACGGCCTCGGCGTCGGGCGGGATCGCCGCCTCAATATGCGCCACGCCGTCGGCGTCCGCGACGCCTTGCCCGCCCGCGGAACTGACCACAACCGCGCCGACCGCGGGCGAGCCGTCCGCCC
>CAZTEE010000162.1:0-4284 GCA_964611775.1 uncultured Phycisphaeraceae bacterium
GCCCCGCGCCGGGTCGTAAGCCAGCACATTCAGCGCCGGCTCGAAGTATGCCCGCAGCCGAACCTGCGCCAGGTTCCCGCGCACCAGAGCGCTGCGAGTGTCGCGCGACGACACGGCCGCCTCCGACACCGTCACCAGCATCGACCCGACCGCGAGCGCCACGATCGCCGTGATCACCAGCCCGAGCATCAGTTCGACAACCGTCAGCCCGTGCCGCCGGCGCGCATAATGTGACCGCTTGAAGCGACTCATGACGCAGGCTCCAGGAAGAAAGTCTCCAGCGAGATGATGTCGCGGAACTCGTCGAACACCGTGACCGTAACCAGCCGGCCGTCGACGAACGCGCCCAGGCCTTCTTCCTGAATCTGCGTGTCGGCGACGCTCACCCGCCGCCCGATCGGCCAATAAGTCTCGGGGTACGCGGCCCCGGTGAGAGTCACGATCTCGCCGACGGCCTGGAACAGCCCGGCGTGCAGCGGCAGGTCGTCGTACGCGACCGCCCGCAACTCGCTCATCAGGTCGTCCGCCGCCATCGACGCGAGAATCGCCTTCTGACCCTCGAACGACGCCTTCTGCGACGCCGACACCGCAAGCCCCACCGCCAGCACCACCACGCCCAGCACCACCGCCGCCATCAGGTTCTCGATCAGCGTGAACCCCCGACGGGGCCGACCGCGTGGTCTTGTTGTTCTGTCGCACTGATTCATCGCACGCTCCTCCACCCGCTACGGGCCGACCCGCCCACCTCGCGCCCGCCGACCACGCGAAGGACCGGCGGCGACGCATCTCGACCATCGAAAATATTTCCACTCTTTCCGAGTCGATCCTGCCCCATCGCACACGACGCGCCGTTCTCGGGCGAACGAGCCGTCGCGGCCCGCGTCGCTTAACAGAGTTTTCGGGCGCTCCTCGCGCGACGGGTCGCCTCGAACGCCGTCCTATATCTCACGTTTCTTTGTCGTTCCCTTAAACAACTGGACGACGGCCCGGCATGTGGCATGATTAACCCGGCGGCTAGCGCCGCTGCGCCCTTCGCCGGGCGCTCACACGAATCCAACTCGGCTGTCCTAGCCCCGACGCCGCGGCCTGCCCCGATCAGCCGCGGCGTCGACTTTTTTTGACCACGCCCAAGCTTCCCCGCAATACCCCGATACCCCCGAACGTTGGCCCCGAGAACAACGCGGCGGATCGGCTCCGTCGCGCCCGACTCGGCGCATACAAAGGAGACTGATATGAGAAATAAGTTCGCCACGCTGTCCCGCGCGCTCGTTGCGCTCGCCCTCGCCCACTCCGCGTCCGCCGCGGTCGCCCAGGACACGCCGCCCGCCGACGGGCCGGCCTTCGTCCAGCGTTGCGTCGAGGAGATCGCCGCTGCCACGCACGCGACCGTCGAGCGCATCCAAAGCGCCACCCAGCAAGGCGCCCGGCGTATCGTCGCGCTCGCCGATCAGGGCGCGCCCAAGCCCGTGCTCGTGATCTCCGCCCGCCGATCCGTCGAACAGATCAACACAATCGCCCGCGCCGGCGTCGGGCATGTAAACTTCGTCGCGGGGATGTGCCTCCAGATCCTCGATGAGCGAGGCGCCCCCGACGACGCCAAAGCGATCGTCCGCAACGCCCGCGCCCGCGCCGTCGAACGAATCGCCGCGGTCCGCGGACGCGCCTTAGAAATCATCCGCGACACACTCGAACGCGCCACGATGACCGAGAGCGAGCTGGTCCAGCCGCTCTGACGCGCGGAAACCTCGCGGCTGTTCATGCACACAGGGCCCGGGGATGTCATCCCCGGGCTTCTTTGTTTCAGAGCGTCTTGCGTAAAATATGTTCCGGGCCGGCCGTGCCACCGACTTCGGCGGCTCGGGGCCGAAGTCGGTGCTTCGCTCTGTAAATATGCGATCCGCCGCCACACCCGGCATGAAGCACCGAGTTCGGAGGACCGAACTAGGTGGCACGGCGCAGTCGCGTCGCGCGCGGCCGGGCAACAACATTACGCAAGACGCTCTATGATGAGCCGTCGCGCGCACCCGCGATCCCGAGGATGCGCAGGCTGTTCGCAACAACGATCAGCGTCGAGCCTTCGTGCCCGATCACGCCTACGCCCATCGGGATCGCGCCTGCGAGCGCGAACACCGCGAGAACCGCTATCACCAGCATCGCAAATATAAGGTTTTGATACATTATTACCCGAACCCGCCGGGCCAGCGTCATCGCCCACGGCACGGCCCGCAGATCGTCATTCAGCACTACAACGTCCGCCGTTTCCAGAGCCGCGTCAGCGCCGACGCCGCCCATCGCAAGCCCGATGTCCGCCGTGGCTAGCGCGGGCGCATCGTTGACCCCGTCGCCGACGACCGCGAGCCGGCCGCGCCCCCGCATCTCCGCGCGGATCGCGCGGATGTGCTCGACCTTTGCTTCGGGCAACAGGTCGCCGTGCGCCTCATCGACGCCGAGATCGCGCGCGACGCGCCGCGCGACCAGTTCGCTGTCGCCGGTCAGCATCACCACCCGGCTCACACCCGCGGCACGCAGATCCTCGACGAACCTCTCCGCGCCCGCACGCGGCGTGTCCGCGAGGCTGAACACCGCCGCCTCGTCGCCCAAGCTGAACACCGCCGTGATCCCGCCGGCGGAGCGCACGCGATCGACCTCGCCCGCGATGCGCCGCTGCATCCCCGCGCTCGTGACCCGCGGCAGGACATATTCCATCGTCCCGATGTGCGCCTCGACGCCGAACGCCACAGCCCGGATCCCCTTGCCCGCGACCTGCTCGAACCCGTCGAGCGCCGCCGGCGCAACGCGTCGCGCGGTTATGAACTTAGTTATCGCCACAGCGATCGGATGCGTCGAACGCTCCTCGATCGCCAGCGCAACAGCGAGCACGCGATCGACATCCGCGCCGTCGGAAACCTCGAAACCCGTCACCGCGATCTTGCCCGTCGTCAGCGTGCCCGTCTTATCAACTACCGCGACCGTCACCCCGGCGAGCCGTTCGAGCGCGTCCCCGCCTTTTATAAGAAGCCCGCCCCGCGCCGCCCGGTTCAGACCGCACAGCGTCGCCGTCGGCGTCGCGATCACCAGCGCGCACGGGCTGGCGACGATCAGCAGCGTGATCGCACGGTACGCCGCGTCCGTCAGCGTCATCTCGACGCCCGTCGCACGCTCGTGCAGGAACACGAACCACACCAGCGCCGCGATCGCGCACGCGAACACCCCGAGCGTGTAAGGCGTGCTGAACCGATCGATCACACGCTGCATCGGCTGACGCTGCGACTGCGCCTCGATCACGAGATCAAGAATCCGCTGCAGGCTCGATTCTTTCACACGCCTCGTCACACGCACCTCGAGCGCGCCGTTCGCGTTCATCGTCCCCGCGAATACCGCATCGCCCGGCTCCACCGCCCTCGGCAACGACTCGCCCGTCAGCGTCGATTGATCCACAGTGCTCGAACCCGCCACGATCTCCCCGTCGGCGGGGACAGTCTCGCCCGGACGCACCAGCACCGTGTCACCGGGCGCGAGGTCGTCCGGCGACACCGCCAACCACGCGCCGTTGTTCCGCCGGAGAGCCTCGAGCGGCATGAGTTTCGAGAGCCTCGCCACCGCGTCCCGCGCACGCTCGAGCGCGCGATGCTCGAGCGCCCCGGCCAATGTAAACATAAATAGCAGCAGCGCCCCCTCGCCAGGATGCCCGATCGACGCCGCCAGACCGGCGCCGACCACCATCAGCACGTCGATGTTCGGCTTGAGTTCGCGCACGGACTCTGCCGCCGCCCGCACGCCGTGCACCGCCCCGAGCGCCAGCGATACCCACACAAGCGCACCCCCAGCGTCGTGGAACCACCCCGCCCAACGCCCGAACGAATCGTCCACCAACTGCTGAAGCGAAAACCCGACCAGCAGCGCAACCCCCGCCGAGATCGCGATGGGCAGCCGCCAGTCATCGGAGAAGAGCCGCCGCCCGAGCCAGCCTACAGATCCCATCATCCGCCCAGCGTACCCCGGCGCACCACTTGCAGCGGTTCCGCACAGCCACGAACGACGAAACACCTGATCGGAGCAAGAGGCTTGTCGTTCGGGTATTGTTCGGCATCATGGCGCAAGGAGTGCCCGCAATGGCGCAAGGCTCGCGGATCGAATGGACAGACGCGACATGGAACCCCGTGGCGGGGTGCACACCGGTGTCGCCGGGATGCCTGAACTGTTACGCCGCACGGATGGCGTTGCGCCTGGAGGCGATGGGCACGGAGAAGTACGCGGGGACTGCCAGGAAGGCCCGCGACGGGC
>CAZTEE010000163.1:0-4280 GCA_964611775.1 uncultured Phycisphaeraceae bacterium
CAATGCACCCGAACGGCGAAGTCGGGCGCATTCACAATGGAAACTCACTCGTCTCCTCCGGATGATTGTAATTAGTAGTTAGAAAATATTTTGTACGCGGTCCGATCGGCACGGCTGTCGTGCTGCGGCGTCGACGACAATCAGGTGCGCCTGCAACTGCGTGTGCTTGCGTACAAGCTTGGCAACTTCCTGCGCCGGCTGGCGCTGGCGTGGGCGGTGAAGCACTAGTCGCTGACGACGCTTCGCGAGAAGCTGATCAAGATCGGGGCGATAGTGGTGCGGCACGCCCGCTATGTCGCGTTCCAACTGGCGTAGTTGGCCGTGACGCGATCGCACTTCGCGCCCATCCTGGAGCGGGTCCGGCGGCGGCGCCGATCGTTAACAGCGCAGGCGCGTCGAGCAGAGCAACGGCGAACGCGGAGAGGACAACTCGGCTCGCGGTTGTAGCGGATTCTCCACAACGCCCGGCGTGGGACGGATGCCGTCGGGGGATCCTCTACAATCTCCGCTCGCATGACGAGTGTACCAGCACACGACGTCTTTTCGCGGCTGCCCGGGCGGTTCCTTGTGTTCGAGGGTCTGGACGGTACGGGCAAGACGACGCAGTTCGCGCGGTTCGTCGCGCGGTGCCGGGCCGCCGGGCTTGATGTCTGCGAAGTCCGCGAGCCGGGCGGCACCGCGATCGGCGAACGCGTGCGCGACCTGCTCCTCGACACCCGCTCGACCATGAGCATCCGCTGCGAGATGTTGATGTACATGGCGAGCCGGGCCCAACTTGTCGAAGAGATGATCACGCCCGCGCTCGAGCGTGGCGCCGTCGTCCTCGCGGACCGCTTCGTCACCAGCACCTATGCGTATCAGGGCGCGGGCGGCGTCAGCGATGACGACATCGACGCGGTGGCACGCGCGGCGTGCGGCGTCGTCCGGCCCGAACTCGTTCTTATATTCGATGTGGACGACGCGACCGCCGAGTCGCGCATGACCGGCGAGCGTGATCGGATCGAGCGACGCGGCGCAGGGTACCGCGCCGCCGTACGCAGGCGGTACCTCGAACGGGCCCGCTACGACCCGGCGTCGCACGCCGTCATCTACAGCGACGCCGACGCCGACGCCGTCGAGATAACGGTTATCGAGACAATCACCGACCGGATGCGCGTCCGCGGCTGACGCGGAGGGGAGCAGCCGCGTGCCCCTGAGCAACCACGACCGCGACCTCGACAACTCGCCCGATGCACGCCGGGCTGGCGACGCGCGGCCCGCGATCGCCGCGTGGTTGTGCGTCGCCGGGGGGCTTCTCATCTCGGACAACGCCGCGGGCGTGCACGCGCATGTGTGGTTCATCGGATCGTTGATCGCGGCGCTGCTGGCGTTCGCGCTCGGGGTGTTGTGGCGGCGGCGGGCTGCGCTCGGCGCGCTGGGGCTTGCCGCGATTTTCGCCGCCGCCGGTTACCACCACATTCGGATATTCGATCACCCCGTCTGGGAGAGCGAAAGCGCGAGTCGGACGATCATCGCCGTCGAGGGCGTGCAGCTGGAACACCCGCGCGCCGTCACACCGGGCGGCGGGTTTTTCGCGCGATTTCTTGAACAACCTCCGGTGACGCGCGCGACAATCCGCGCCGATCGCGTCATCGACGCCGACGGCGCTCGCAAGGTTTCAATCAGCATCAATGTGCGCGTTGCCGAAGCGGCGAAAGGATTTCGCGCGGGAGACCGTGTGCGAATAGAAGGTTTTTATCTGCCCGTCGGCCCGCCCATTAACCCCGCCGGCGCCGATCCCCGCAAGTACACGGCGCAGTCGAGCACCGCCGGGACGCTCCTCGTTCCCACAGGGGAAAATATTGTGTTGCTCGAGCCGGCGCCGGGGATGCGCGAGGCAATCGTGCGGCTGTTTCTACGTGTGCGCGCCGATGCGCGCGCCGGCGCGCGCGAGCGGCTTGAATCGGCGATCGGTGTATCGCGCGGAGAGCCGGGGGGCGTGGGCGCACTGCTCGCGGCGTTGCTGCTCGGGGCGCGCGACGACGCTGCGCTCGACGATCTCGAAGCCGTGATGCAGCGCGTGGGCGTCGGGCACATGCTCGCGGTTAGCGGGCTGCACATGGGCGTGCTGATCTGGCTCGCTGCGGGCATGCTGCGCGTCGGCGGGATGCGGGCGCGGACGGCGTCGGCGCTCCTCGTCGTGCTTATTCTTTTTTATATGTTCCTGCTCCCCGTTCGGACGCCGATCGTCCGAACCGGGATCATGGCGCTGGTCTGGCTCGCGGGAGCCGGCTGGATCGGCGCCCGCCGCCGCTCGGCCTGCTCGCGTGGGCCGGAGTCGCGGTGCTGATCTGGCGACCGCTGGAACTGTGGTCGCCCGGATATCAACTTAGTTTCGGCGTCGTCGCCGCGATCCTCACGATGCCCGCGATCGTCGAACGCCGCTGGCGCCCGATCACACCCGAACTGGACGCGATGTCGATCCCGCAGCGGGCGCGATACGGGCTCGAGCGCATGCTCCTCGTCGCGCTGTGCGCCTGGGCCGTCGCGACACCCGTGATCGCGCTGCACTTCGGCGTGGTCAGTGTATGGGGCGCCGTCGCGTCGGTTATATTTTTTCCATTACTTGTATTGATCCTCGGGGTCGGGGCGTGGACACTTGCGCTCGCGGCGATCGCGCCGGCGCTCGCCGCGTGGACGGGGGCGGTCCTCGGCGCGCTCGGGCGTGTCACATCCTGGCTAGCGCACGCGATGGATTCATTGCCGTTGAGTTCATTTCACGCGCCCCCGGTCGGGCTGTGGTGGGCCGTCGCCGCGGAGGTTGTCGTCGTGCGTCTCTTGATGCTGGGCGCGGACCGGCGCGGGCTGGCGGCCCTCGCGCTGGTTGTCGCGTGGGCGGGATGGATCGGCGTGCGCCCCGACTTCGACACGAACGAGGTTGCGCTCCGCGTGGACACGCTCGCCGTCGGCGACGGCACGTGCCACATCATCCGATCCGGATCTGATGTCATCCTCTGGGACGCGGGGTCGCTGTCGCTCGCGGTCGCCGAGCGTGACATCCCGCGCGCGATCCGCGCGCTCGGCGTGTGGCGCGTGCCGACGATTGTTCTGAGCCATCCGAATCTCGATCACTATTCCGCGATCCCCGCGCTTGTCCGCCCGCTCGGCGTGCGCGAGGTGATCGTCGAGGCTTCGACGATCGCGGCGGCGCAAGCCGATCCCCGCGGGCCGGTCGCGGCGCTGCTCGAATATCTGGCGGAGCGCGGCGTGCGCGTGCGCGAAGCCGCCGCGGGTGATGTGATGATGCTCGGCGATGCGACGCTGCGGTTTCTCCACCCCGAGCGCGGGACGGTGTGGCGCGGCTCGAACGACGCTTCGTTGGTTGGTCTGCTGTCGGCGAGCACGGATGCCGGCGAGCGCGGCGTGCTGCTGACGGGGGACATCGAGGGCGACGCGATCGACGCGCTGCTGCGATCGGAGCCTGGTCTGCGCGCCGACGCGATCGAGGCGCCGCACCACGGCAGCGCTCGGCCGCGCGCGATCCGATTCGTCACGGAACTCGACCCGCCGATAGTTGTGCAATCCACAGGCCCCTCGCGCGCCGGCGACGATCGCTGGGATCAGGCCCGCGCGGGCCGGGCGTGGTTCACGACCGCGACCGACGGCGCCGTGACACTGGAGGTCGCGCGCGACGGCGCCGTGCGGGCGCGAACACTCCGCGGCGATCAGCGCAATGTAAGATAAAGCCACAGGCACACGGCGACGAAGACTGTGTTGACGCCGATCCACCCGATGGTGTCCCGCGTCGCGGGCGGCGCGCGCAGCAGCGGCGCAGAGAGAGGGCGCAGCACTCGCCGCACGATCATGTCGCGGGTTTCCGCGCTCGTAATCCGGTCGAGCGCGACGCGCCAAGCGGGACGCGCGGCGTACGACGCGACGGCCGGCGCAGCGGCGGGAGCAGATTTCGACGACTTTAACTCGCGCGGGGACGCTGAGGACGCGGCGGCGGCGGCGGGCGCCGACGTGGGCGATTCTTCGTGATCCGAGTCGTCGTCCATCTCGGCGCCGGGCGTGGATTCGATGACGACAGTCGCGGGATTGATCGGATCGTCGTCGAAATACTCGGTGTCTTCTTCGAGTATTTCGGCGGCGTGGTCGGCGCCTCGCGCGACCTCGTCGGGGGTTTCGAAGTCGCCTTCGAGCGCGTCGAGATCGTCCTCGAGCGCCTCGGCCTCGGATTCGATCGCCGCGTCCAGCGACGCCATGACACCGACACCGGTTTCTGTTGACTCGCCCGGCTC
>CAZTEE010000164.1:0-1982 GCA_964611775.1 uncultured Phycisphaeraceae bacterium
CGAGTGCGTCGGATGCTTCGCGGTCGATCGAGATGTCGGCGGGTGAGTCGGGCATGCGGGTCCGGCGCGTCGGCGCCGCGATGGCATTGATCGGTCGATTACACCAGTGATCGACAATTCGAACGCCGAACCTGAACGCCGCGACGGGTCGGAGTGGACGCGCAGTCACGCGGGGCGCCGTGTGGATGCCAACTGCCTTATACGCTCGGCGGTTCGGCTCGGGTTGCGGCTTCGGCGTAGAATCAGGCTTGAGCACTGGCGCTGGCGCTGTGCCATGGGTTCGATTCGCACGGGCGGGACGCCAGTGCCACTGGTATTTCAGGAGACGGGCGGGACGCCCGCACTACGTAACGAAAGCCGCGACGGATTATGGCGCTCAATCGAGAACGGACAGATCTGAAGGTCAGCCGGGAGCGGGCGGTGCTCGCCGCTGTGCACTTGCCCGAGGGGCGGTTCGATCCGCACGATCCGCTCGGCGAACTTCACGCGCTGGCCGAGAACGCCGGCGCCACCGTCGTCGGCGAACTAATCCAGAATCGGGTCCGGCCGGAGTCGGGGACTTACATCGGATCGGGCAAACTCGGCGAACTCCGCGCGATGTGCGACGAGGCCCGCGCCACGCTAGTCATCTTCGACAACGACCTTTCCCCGTCGCAGATCGGCAATATCGAGAAGGTGGTCGAACGCAAGGTTATCGATCGCTCGGAACTGATCCTCGACATCTTCGCCGGGCGCGCGACCACGCACCAGGCCAAACTACAGGTAGAACTGGCCCAACTCGAATACACATACCCCAGGCTGCGCGCGATGTGGGACCACCTCGAACGCATCGTCGGCGTCGGGGGCGTCGGGGGTATCGGCACGCGTGGGCCCGGCGAGCAGCAGCTCGAGATCGACCGCCGACTCGTCCAGCGCCGGCGCACCCGGCTAAAACGCGAACTCGAGGAGATCCAGGCGCGCACCGCCCGGGCCGTGCAGCAACGTAAGATCGACAACGTCCTCGTCGGGCTTGTCGGCTACACGAACGCCGGGAAAAGCACGCTATTCAACGCCCTGACCGCCGGCGGCGCCTACGCCGACGACCGCGTGTTCGCCACGCTGATGACACGCACGCGCGACTGGGACGTCGGGGGCGGGCAGACCGTGATGCTCTCGGACACCGTCGGCTTTGTGCGCGACCTGCCGCACCACCTTGTCGCCTCCTTTCGCGCGACGCTCGAAGAAACAACGCACGCTGATCTCGTGCTCATCGTCCTCGATGTCGCGGACACCGCCGCGGAGATGCAGTACGAGACGGTCACCGAGACGCTCGACGCGATTTTCGACGAGACCCGGAGGATCGAGGAGCGGGCCGGGCGGTCGTGGACGCCGCCGGACCGCGTCGTGCTTCTTAATAAGGTGGACCGGCTTCGGGACAACCGCGATCTGCTCGTCTGGCAGAGCCGGATCCCGGGGGCGATCGCGATCTCGGCGAAGGAGCCCGACTCGTCGGGATCGCGCGAGGGGATGGATCGGCTGTGCGAGGTCGTGCGGTCGTACGCGACCGGGCCGGTTCGCGAGGTCTCGCTGCGCGTCCCGCTGGCGGACTCGAGGACGATCCACACGCTGGAGAACCGGGCCGAGGTGCTGAGCCGATCTTATGACGACGGCGTGGCCATCATCCGCGTCCGCATCGGCGAACGGCAACTGGCGATGCTCCGGGCCGCGGGGGCGAGACTGTCGGAGTTATGACGCTGATGATGTTTTACATGTCGCGGCACAAACCCGGTGATCTTATCCCCGGTAAAAACTATCTTGTCAGATAACAAGCCCAGGTCGTGCAACGCCCGTGGGGCAGGGGTCCCCGCCCGCCCGGGAACGGCGTCCATAATCAAGCAAAACCAGGCGGGCACGGTGGCCCGCCCCACGGGGTGGCGCGACACAGCCCGCCTGCCCGCGTCGGCGCCCGGATCGGGGTTGAACGGGTATCCTGCCCGCGATGC
>CAZTEE010000164.1:2082-4260 GCA_964611775.1 uncultured Phycisphaeraceae bacterium
GCCTGCCCGCGTCGGCGCCCGGATCGGGGTTGAACGGGTATCCTGCCCGCGATGCTGACCAGTGTGAAATGGCTGAACAAGTATCTCGACCCGGGCGGTCTTGGGCCGGACGCGGTCGCAGCGGCGCTCGAGCGGGCCGGCTTCCCGATCGAGGGGCTCCAGGATCGGCCCGGGCCCGACGCGGTGCTCGATGTCGAACTCACCAGCAACCGCGGCGACTGCATGTGTCACGCGGGGCTGGCGCGCGAGGTCGCCGCTGCGACCGGGCAGCGCTTCCGCCTCCCCGAGATCCCTTTCGACATCGCGCGCGGGCCGGGCGCGTCGGCGAATGCCGCGGACGTATTCGATGTCGTCAACAATGCGCCCGACGCCTGCCCACGCTTCACCGCGAGGGTCATCCGAGGCGTGAAGGTCGGCCCGAGCCCGGCGTGGATGGTCGATGCGCTCGAAGCCGTCGGGCAGCGGAGCGTGAATAACATTGTCGACGCATCCAACTATATTCTATTCGAACTCGGCCAGCCGACGCACACGTTCGATCTTGCCACGCTGCGCGGGTCGAAGATCGTCGTGCGCTGGGCGAAGGACGGCGAGCCGCTGGCCGCGCTCGACGGGCGTTCGCACACGCTGCGGTCGGATGAGCTGGTTGTCGCGGACGGTGAGCGGGCGGTTTCGATCGCGGGCGTGATCGGCGGCGCCGAGACCGCGGTGACAGAGCGCACTACGGACATACTCCTCGAAGCGGCGACGTGGGCCCCCGCTGTAGTGCGTCGCGCGGCCCGGCGGCTGCGCATCACTACCGACGCGGGCAAGCGGTTTGAAAGGTTCGTCGATCCGCGCACGATCGACTTCGCCGCCGCCAGGCTCGCGGCCATCATCCTCGACATCGCCGGCGGAGAACTGCTCGGCGGCGCGATCGACCGCGGCGAGGCGCCAGTTCAACGCACCGTGATCGACCTCCGCCCGCGACGCTGCGATCGCGTGCTCGGCATCGTCGTACCACCGATGGAGTCGGCGGAGCATCTGCGGTCGCTCGGGATCGAGGCGGAACTGTCATCAGACGGCGAGCGTGTGCGCTGTGTCGTCCCGCCGCACCGCCCGGACCTGACGCGCGAGATAGACCTGATCGAAGAAGTCGCGCGTGTGCACGGGCTGGACCGCGTGCCGATCCGCGAACGCATCGAGGTCGAGGTCCGCCCGATCGACGCGCGCGAGGCCGCGACACGGACAATCGCGAACACGCTCACCGGGCTTGGTTTCTATGAAACCGTCACATTCAGTTTCGTGCGCGAGGACGAGGCCGCGGCATGGATGCCCGGCGGGATGCGCGTGCTGAAGGTTGATGAAGAGCGACGTCGCGGCGAACCGGCGCTGCGGCCGAGCGTCATCCCGAGCCTGCTCCGTTGCCGGGCTGTGAATCAGGACGCTGGCGTCGCGCCCGACGGGGGCGCGCGGCTGTTCGAAACGGCTTCGGTCTTCGCCGAGACCGACGACGGGCAGACAGTCGAGAATCGTAATCTCGCGTTGTTCATCGACGCGGCGGACGAGCAGCGCGGCTGGCGCGAGATGCGAGGCGTGATCGAGGCGGCTGTGCACGCGCTCGCCGGGCCTGCCGCGAAGGTGCACGTCGAGCCGGCGCCGAGCGCGTTCGCCGCGTGCAGGGACGACGCTTTCGCGGGCGTGCGCGTAAACGGTCGGCACGTCGGGTACATGGCGCTCGTGACCGACGCGACGCGCGAGGCGTACGGGCTGCGCACGGGGGCGGTGGTGGCGGAGATCAATCTGGGCGCGCTGGTCGAGTTGAGCCCGCCGGTTTCGCGGGTCGCGGCGGCGCCGGAGTACCCGGCGATCGAGAGGGACCTGAGCGTGGTCGTCGACGAGGCGACGCCGTGGGCGGAGGTCGAGCGTGTCGCGCTCGGCGCCGAGCCGGCGTTGCTCGAAGAGCTCCGCTTCGTCGGCGTCTATCGCGGCAAGCAGGTCGGCGCCGGGAAGAAGTCCGTCACGCTCCGGCTGGTCTTCCGTGACCCGTCGCGGACGCTCCGGCACGAGGAGGTCGATCCGCAGGTGTCGGGCGTGGTCGGTGCGCTGGCGGCGTCGCTGGGCGCGACGCTCCGCGAATAACAAGCGGATACTTATAGAAAAGACGCGCGATGAGCCGGGTGGTCGCGACGGCGCTGCTGC
>CAZTEE010000165.1:0-4256 GCA_964611775.1 uncultured Phycisphaeraceae bacterium
CGCGGAATCGTGCGGCGCTGGCGAGGGCTCTGGGATGAAACCTCCCCGGCGAGCAACACGACGGCCGTGCGCGTTCACTCTGCTTGAACTGATGGTGTCGATCGCGGTGATCGCGGTGCTCTTGGGGATACTGCTGCCGGCGCTGGGAGGGGCAAGGCTCAACGCGATCGAACTCACTGCGATGGCGCACCAGCGCGAGGTCGGCATGCTCGTTCGGCAGCACGGCTTCGACCGGCAGGACACTTTCCCGTTCTTCGGAATCCCTGGGACGGACCGGGCAAGGTTGTGCCTGGCTGAAGATGATCCAAACGCGGCAGAGTTCACGGGCGCCGCCGAACGATGTGTGGAGATTCAGTACTGGGATCATTTTTTGCGTTGGCAGTCGCACATGCGTTTCCTCGGGTACGACACGGCGTTCGTCGGGCGCCCGCCCGAACTGGAGCGGCGGAACGGCGGGCAGCCGGTGCTGCTCGGCACGATCGACATGATGACGTGGGCGGCGTACGCGCCGCCGAATTTCTTTCATCCGGACAGCCCGCAGCCGGCGAGCGAGCACAACGTGCAGCGGTGGGCGAGCGTGGCGTTCCCGTCGGATAAAATTATCTTACAACGCGGAAACTACGTGCACGATCCCGACGGCGCCGGCGCGAGCGGGGAGACGTTCTCGTGGTTCGCGGACGGGCACGTCGAGCGGCTGAACCTGCGGGACATGGGGCCGGCGGTCGCGGTTCGGTTGAGACTGTTCGCGGGCGGCTGGCCGGGTTTGACCACCCTCAACGGTTTGAGCGGTCGCGATCGGTGAGCGTGCGGATGTCGGCGCCGGGCTGACGCGCGTTCTTTACATCGTCGCTCTGGTCAGCTTCTTCGTTTTCAGATTCGCCGTCGTCGTCCGCCGCATCTTCGTCGGCGTTGTCTTCTTCGTATTCCTCCTCGTCCTCGTCCCACTCCTCATCGTCCTCTTCGTCCCAGTCGTCTTCTTCGTCGGACTCATCATCAGAGTCGGCGTCGCTGGTGTCTTCAATTACATTATCGTCTTCTTCATCATCCCAATCTTCTTCAGAATCATCGTCGGCGTCGTCTTGTGAATCCTCTTCTGTATCTTCATCTTCATCGGAAATGTCGTCGGCAGATTCATCAGAATCGTCGTCTGATTCAGCAGACGAGGCGTGGGTTGTCGTTGCGGATCGTGGTATGAACGGAGCATCGTCGTCGGTCATGGCTCCCGTGGACGCGGCGTGATCGTGGGCTTCGTCGCCCGTGTCCGGGGAGAAGAGTTCGGGCTGGCCGGCGGCGAGGGCGCGGAGTTGGGCGCGCATGTCCTCCCATTGTTCGGGCGTGACGACGACCTCGCGGGCGACGGTTCCTTTATAAGCCCCGATGACGCCGACCTCGCCCATGAGATCGACGAGTCGGCTGGCGCGTGTGTACCCGATGGCGAGTCGGCGCTGGAGGAGTGAGACGGAGCCGCGCTTGGTTTCGAGGACGATATCGACGGCTTTTTCGAAGAGCGGGTCTTCGAGTGCGGACTGCAGGCCGCGGGATTCGTGCTCTTCCGCGGCTTCTTCGCCGGGAGATCGGAGCTGGATGAGTTGGCGTTCGAAGGTGGGGGCGGCGACATCTTTGAGGAAGCGGACGACGCGGCGCGTTTCGCGGTCGTCGACGAGTGTGCCCTGGGCGCGCATAAGTTTATGTGATCGCGGCGAGAGGAAGAGCATGTCGCCCTGGCCGAGGAGGAGTTCGCCGCCTTTCTGGTCGAGGACGATGCGGCTGTCCATGCCGGAGGCGACCTTGAATGTCATGCGTGCGGGCATATTGGATTTGATGAGGCCGGTGACGACGTTGGCCTGCGGTCGCTGGGTTGCGAGGACGAGGTGGATGCCGACGGCGCGGGCTTTCTGGGCGATGCGGACGATGGCGCCTTCGACCTCTTTGTGTGTCATCATGAGATCGGCGAGTTCGTCGATTATGAAGACGAGGTAGGGGAGTTTGCGCGGGATGGTGGCGGCTTCGCGTTCGGTGGCGGGGGCCATGCGTTCGAGGAGTTCGTCTTCGCCGAGATCGTTGTAGGAGGCTATGTCGCGAACGCCGGCCTCGGCGAGGAGTTCATAACGTTCGTCCATCTTGGTGACGGCCCATTCGAGGATGGCGGCCGCCTTGGACATCTCGGTGACGACGGGGCACATGAGGTGGGGGATGTCGCGGAAGGCCGAGAGTTCGACCATCTTGGGATCGATTAGGACGAGTTTGAGTTCATTGGGTTTCTTGGTGAAGAGGAAGCCCATGATGATTGTGTTGAGGCAGACGCTTTTGCCCGATCCCGTGGTGCCGGCGATGAGCGTGTGGGGCATCTGCGCGAGGTCTTCGATGAGCGGTTCGCCGGAGGCGTCCTTGCCCAGGAACATGGGGAGTTTCATCTGCGAGACGCGGTCGGCGTCCTGGGCGCAGGTCATAAGTTCCTTGAGGCGGACTTTTTCTTTTTTGAGGTTGGGGACTTCGACGCCGACGGTGTCGCGGCCGGCCATGTTGGGTACGATGCGGATGTTGATCGCTTTGAGTGCGCGTGCGATGTCGCTGGAGACGGCGTTGAGGCTTGATACTTTCGTGCCGGGCGCGAGGCGGACCTCGAAGAGTGTGATGACGGGGCCGGAGTCGATGCCGACGACCCCGCCTTCGATCTTATAAACACGGAGGGCGTCTTCGAGGGCCTGGGCCTGCTCGCGGACGAACTGCTCGAGTTCGGCGGAGTAGGACTCCTCGGGGTCTTCGAGAAGATCGAGGCCGGGGAAGCGGTAATTTTCGAGTTCGACGGCGTTCTGGATGTCGCGGAGGTGATCCTCGGTGGATTCGGCGGCGTGGGCGCCGGCGAAACGGACGGGGAGGCCGGCGATCTTGCGTCGGGTGGCGTCGGGGTCGAAGACCTGCGGGGCGCCGGGCAGGCCGTCGTCTTCTTCGTCGTACGCGTCGTCGGCGGCGGGGGAGGTCGGCTCGGGCGCGTCATTAAAATGATGATGATCGCCGGATTCAATCGTCGGCGCGGGGTCGGCTTGCGTCGGCCGCTGTTTAGATGCCGCTGCGGGACGCTCGACGCGGCGGTCGTCGTCGAGATCGTTGGCGCGAACCTTGCGAGCGGCGTCGCGGGAGACTCTGCGCGACTCAAGCCTGGTAGCGACGGCTTGGCGCAGCCGAGCCAGGAGCGTGAACAGGCCGGGCGCGATTCTTCGGATGATCACGGCGGGCAGCCGGACCACCCACTGATCGAACGCGACGAGCGCGCCGACAGCGCCTGCGAGGCCGATCCATAGCGCGGACCCGAGTGTGCTGAATCTTGCGGTGAGTTCCGCCGCGGCTGCGATGGCGAGCATCCCGCCGGCGCCTTCGGGCCGAACGCCGGCGTTCGGAAGCAGCAGCGCGATCAATCCCGAGAACGCCAGCGCGAGTATGACCAGCCCGACGAACCTAAGCCAGGCTTGGCCGATTTTGCGGCCGGTCAGCGCGCGTGCGATCCACAGGCCTGAACCCGCGAGCAGCAGCCAGACGCCCGGCCCGATCAGGCCGATCGCCCACTCGCTGAGATGCGCCCCGACCGGGCCGATCCAGTTCATAGGCGGGTCGTTAGCCGGGACGACGGATCGGCCGGGCGGATCGGCGGGGTGATGGCTGACGACGCTCAGCGTCAGGATCAGCCAGCAGACCAGCAGCGTCAGCGCGGTAGAGACACGCAGGATCATCGCCCGGCGTGCGGGATCAACGGCGGGCGGTGTGGATGTGCTTCGGGGCATGGTGTTCCGGGATAGGGTCGGCGCGCGTGACCACACGATTATCGTCGGATCGACCGGCGCCTGCGCACGAATCGCCGCCGGCGATCCCCGCCACGCCATTCGGCTTTCTTTCGATCCGATCGGCGGCTGGACTCGGTTCAGCGATTGTGATCAGGCCGAGGATCAACCCGGCTACACGCGAAATGCGGCCGAGCCGCGGCGTTCAGCCCGGTTCTCGGCGCGGCGGCGCTCGGACAGTCGGCGAATCAGTACCGCAGGCGAAGCACGCGAGGCTCGCCGACTTCATGGGGCGTCACCACATACAGGCGGTCGAATTCGTCGCGTTCGAGGTCCGCCGTCGTCGGCCCGCCCAGCGCGCGGAGGATCCCCGCCACCGTGTTCGAATGCGCGACGATCAGCACGCGCCCGTCCGGATGCTCGGCGGCGATACGTTCGGCCAGCCCGGCGAAGTCCATCGCCGCGTACTCGGTCGGGGTG
>CAZTEE010000166.1:0-4212 GCA_964611775.1 uncultured Phycisphaeraceae bacterium
TCGGCCTGTCCGACGACCCGCTGGACCTAATCGCCGACCCCGCCGCGATGAACGAGCGAGAGCGCCTCGCCGTCGAGTACACCGCCGCGGTGATGCAGGACTCGAACCGCGTCCCCGACGACCTCTTCGCCCGGCTCCGCGACGCCTACTCCGACCCCGAGATCGTGGAACTTACTTTCACGATCGGCTACATCAACATGCTAAACCTGTTCAACAACGCCCTGCGGGTCGCCTACGCCGGCGAGTTCCAGTCGCTGACGTAACCACACATTCAGCATGCCGAGGCGCTGGCATCCAGCCCGTGCACTGACGCTTCAACCCTGACATCGCTCCGTTATGGCCATGCGTCTTCGTGCACATTTTCCACTGAAGTATTCCCCGACTATTTCAACAGCCGGGCTGTCGGCACAGCGCGCGAGCACGCCAGCGGCCGCGACTCGGGCCCGCTCACCGCGCGTTGTCTACGCCGCTGGGCCGGGCGATCGGCGCCGGGCCTGAGCCGAACGGGGGCGCGGGAACGAGACGGGCGCTGCGGATCACCGGCGGCTGCGCGGGGCGTTGGCTGTTCGAGCCTTCCAGGGGTGTGCGTTCGATGCGTAGGATCGCGTCGCCGCCTCGCACTGTCTGCCCGAACGAAACATAATTGACATCCAGGAACGACGTCCCCGCCCGGCTCAGGCAGATGAAGAACTGCGAGCCGTTGGTGTCCGGGTCGTTCGTTCGCGCCATCGAGAGCACGCCGAAATCATGAGGGAGCGCGCTCGGCTCGAGATCCGTGAAGTAGCCGGGCCCGCCCGAACCGACGCCCGTCGGGTCACCGAACTGCACCACGAACGGGTTCCCGCGGGCGTTAGGCACCACGCGGTGAATAATAATATCCGTGTAATATCCGCCTTCGGCCAGCGACCTGATCGACCAGACCGTGTTCGGCGCGTGGTCCGGCCGGAGCGCGACTTCGATCTCTCCCTCGGAAGTATCAAACACAATGTGCGCGTCCTCGTACGCACGCAGACCCGAATACACACGCCCCGGCGTCTCCGGGAACTGCACCTGATTGCCAGCGAGCCTGGCCCGCACGGGCGTCAATAGCGGCTGGAGCACGACGGCGGGCCCGATTCGCGTCCCGCCGACGACTAGTTGGGCGTACATCGCTCGCGGTGAATCGCTGGTCCAGAGGATGGGGAATAGCCCGGCGAGATCCACACCGCCGGCCTCGGCTGCGGCTCGGGCGACGACCGTGGCGTCGGGGCTCCCGCCCGGTCCGGGCGCGAGCAGTTCGATCGCGACATCGCCCGTGCGCCCTTCGGGGACCGCGACGCGCATCGGAATCGGGCGGTTGACGCCGAAGTATGTGCGGCCCGGGGTGATCTGGGCGTCCGCGAGGGTCGCTAGCCCACCCGGCGCGTGGATGCACAGGACAAGACCGATCAGTAATACAAATTTTCGAAGTCGCGACGAAAAGGGTGTTTTCACTGCTTGCTCCCTACGAGGTCACCGACGCCGCACCCCGGGGTCGCGTGCGGCGGAATCATTGTGCCGATGAAGGGTAGCAGAATCGAACCTGCGCAGCGTCGATAGTCGCCGACTGAGATTCGATAGGTTTCGCGGTGAAACCGTTGATTCATCTGAGATCAGCGATCGATCGCTGTAGGACGGTAGGATCATATTCTGGAGCGTTTTGACTGGGCGTCTTGCCGGTGTCCATGACCGCCCAGGCGACGGCGATCGGAATCCCCGCACCAGGCGCGCGCTCGGATACCGGCAGGATATTATCGAGGATGTATCGCTCGGAATCGTCGTACCAAGACACGCTCATGTCAGCCTTGAGAATGTTGTTACCCGACCGATGGCTGTAATCGACTAGATCGCGCATGCCGTCCGTGACCAGCGCGGTCTCGGGATCCAGCCGACCGAGCATCACGCCCTCTCTGAAGAGCCGGAAGTTGTAGTTAACAACGATCTCGCCGTTGAGCATCACCCAGGCTTCGCTGTAGCGATCGGCGTGGTGCTCGCCGCGATGGCTCGGGCAGTACAGCGCCGACTGGTCGGACAGATACTCGTACGCCAGCAGGCGCCCGAGTCCGTCGAAACTCATCGGGTCCGGCGAATCGAACCGCGCCACCTGCATCTGCGCCGACGGCTGGAACAACTCACCGCTCGCGCTCTCGGCCGAGTAAATCGCCGGCGCGATCATGCTCTGCGGCAGGTTCCCGCGATAGTCGTCCGCCCACATCGTCAACGCCAGGCCGATGTCCGCGAGCTGCTTCTGACATTTCACTCTCTTGGCTGATTCCGCCACCCGGCCCAGGCTAGGTGAGAGCAGACCAAGCAGGATCGCCATAACCGCGATCGACACCAATAGATCGATCAGCGAAAATCCCCGACGCCGGGAAACCAGTGCGTTTTCGTGCGTCGTCCGGCTGTTCCGGACCGACGCCCGTCCGCCCACCGACCACCCGCCGCCCGTTCGCGTTATGCGAATTGACGAGTCCATCGACATACAGTGTAGTCGACTATCGGCCTGGGGTGCAAGCAAAATCCGTGTTCCAATCAGGGGTTTTTGCCCTATTGTTGAACGCCCTTTTTCTGGGCGCCCGGGCCATCGAGTCGCATGATTTTTCGTGGTGGGAGGATCCAACGCTCGGTCCGTCGCGTACAATGCAGGCACGCGGTGAAACTGTTCGACCGTGTGACGGGTCGCCCCGCGCGGCGCATCTCTATCGCAGAGACGCCGCGCTCCGGGTCGCCCGAATGCGAGGCGCTGTGACCGAACGCATGTTCGAGTCCGATGAGAAACTGATGAAGGCTGTCGCCGCCAACGACGAGGCAGCGATCGCCGAGCTGTACGACCGTTTCGGAGGGCTTGTGTACCGCCTGGCGTATCAGATGATGCCGACTCAGGCGGACGCCGAGGACGCCGTTCAGGACATCTTTGTCCGGCTCTGGCGCACCGCGGACCGTTACGACACCTCTCGTGCCGCGGTCTCGACATGGGTCGTCCTCATCGGAAGACGCTATCTCGTCGATCGGCTTCGCCGGGCCAATTCACGCGTGAAAGCCCGCGTCTCGATCGAGGAACAATGGATGTCCCCCGACACCGGCGCCGACGAACCCGGTGCGGGGGCGGAAATGGACGAGCGGTACGAGGCGTTGCTCAAACGTATCGAGCAACTCCCCGACCTCCAGCGGACCGTAGTCACCCGCGCGTACCTCGGCGGGCAGACACTTCGCCAGATCGGGATTGAACTTGACAAGCCGCTCGGAACGATCAAGTCAACACTCAGCCGGGCGCTCGTCCGGCTTCGTGAGCGAGTCGGCGAGGAGTCGGTGATATGAAACGCGAAGACCTTTTCGAAATGGCGACCCTTGATGCGCTCGGCCTCCTCGAACCCGAGGAGCGCCGAGTCTTCGAGGACATCTTCCAGGACGCCTCGCCCGCACTCCAGCATGAGATCCGTCGCGAGCAACGCCGCGTCACGGACATCGAGCGCTCGCTCCCCGCGGTCGAACCGCCCGCCTCGCTCCGCGGGAGGGTGCTCGCCGCCGTACGCGACGCCATGACGGCCATGACCGCGATGTCCCCGGCTCGAGCGGGCGACGTGCTCGCCAAGATCGGTGTGACCGAATGGGTCGGGGTCCGGCGTCAGGTCTCGCCGCTCTGGCGCGCCGCGTGCATCGGATTCGCCACCGCGACCGTCGGCCTCATCGGCGTCGGATTCTACCTCGGAAACCTCCGCGACGCCGCCTGGCGCGATTCCTACGACCGAGACCTAACCCAACTAATCACCCAGGATCTCGGCGCCGAGTTCGTCAATCGCCTCCTCGACCCCTTCTCGCAAAAAGTCTCCTTCGTCCCCGCAGCCGACGGATTCTCCGCACGCGCCACCATCCTCATCGATCCCGACACACGCACCGCATACCTCGTCACCCAGGACTTCCCCATCGCAACCGGCGAGTACCGGCTAGTCATCGTCAACGACGCCGGCGAGATCGAACGCTCCGTCACAACCTTCACCGCCAGCGGAAAACTCAGCGGGACACTCCTCAACGGCGTGATCGAACCGGGCGCCCCGCTCGCCATCGTCCCGCCCTCAGTGCCCGCCGATAAACCCAGGCCCGTCCTCCTGAGCCTCTGATTAAAATCTAAGACCACCGCCGGCAGATTACCCCACCACATTATTCGCCGGCGTCCCCCAGGGACGCCGGTTTTTT
>CAZTEE010000167.1:0-3407 GCA_964611775.1 uncultured Phycisphaeraceae bacterium
AGTGAAGGCGTCTTCAGCGCGCTGGAGCGCGAGATCGTCGAGCTGCACCAGTTCTTCCAGGACTGGTACAACGGCGCCTCGCCGCAGTCTGATGACACCTTCGCCCGATTCGAGCGGGCCCTGGCGCCGGGGTTCTTCATCGTGCTCCCCGATGGGCAGGCGATGGATCGCGAGCAGGTGCTCGGCGTCGTGCGGCCGGAGTACGCGAGCCACGGAAAGAACGGGCCGCAGATCCGCATCTGGATCGAGGATGTGCGCCTGCGAATCCCGCCCATGTGCGATGGCGCGCTGCTCGTCGCGACCTACGAGGAATGGCAGGCCGATGTGGACGACGCCGACAGCGACGACTCCGGCGATGACACCCCGCGCGGCCGCCTCAGCACCGGCGTCTTCCGCATCCCCGGCGCCGCCCCCGCCGCCGGACCCGAAATGCCGATCGAGTGGCTGCACGTGCATGAGACGTGGCTGCAGTCCTCGGCCCGGCCGCGGCGCGGCCCTCTTGTGCACTGAACAGGCCTCCCATGTCGGAGCGCACGAGGGCACAATGGAAAACGCCGACGCCCGCGTTGGCGGACACCGGCGTATGTTCATTCTCGTGAGGCACTGTTCAGTCAGTGTCCCGGCTTCAGCGGCGCCGTCGCGCTGTAGCGAGGCCGGCGAACGCGAGCAGCGCTGCGCCGCCTGGCGCGGGGACGACACGGAATGTGCTGTCCTGGAAGCTGCCGTCGAAGAAATTATTGCCGCCGTCCGACGAGACGCTCGGCGTCAGATCATTGCGATTGTCCCACGCCCAGTTGTCCATGGTGAGGGCCAGATCCACGATGTAGAACCCTTCCTGGCCGGCGCTTGTCGAAGTGATCTCAAAGAGGCCTGTGATGGCGCCGGAGACGCCGGTGGGCTGATTGGTCGACTCGATCACGCCCGGCCCGAGCGGAACGCCTTCGAGGCCGGTGGCGGTGAGATTGAGCCCGTACTCGTGCCACACGCCGCCGTCGCCGGTGTTGCCCATGGCGCTGAGGCGGGAGAACTGGCCGGCGCCCGCGTTCTCTCCCGCGACTGAGAGGTCGAACGTGGTGTAAAACGAGCCGTCGAAATCGGAGAAGGACATCGAGACGCTCGTGGTCGTCAGGGCGCCGATGTCGAAGAGCTGCAGGTAACCGATCCCGGTGTTCCCGGTGGTGTTGCCCCAGCCGGCGCGACCCTCAGTGGGCGAATAGAACGTGTCCGTGGTGTGCCACCAGGATCCGAGCATCTGTGTGCGATCGGTGACGCTTGTATCGTCGCTGGCGACCACCAACGCGAGGTCGCGGTCATTGATGTTGATCGTGCCGGTGCTGTTCACACCCGCGAGCGCGTCCGACATCGTGTCGTAGCGGACGGCGGTTCCTTCGTACCCGAATCGGTTGGTCGAGACGAGACCCATGTCCGCAGCGAGAGTTTGAGTAGCCCCGATGGCGCCCAGCGCGCACGCAGAGACAGTGGCTGACAGCGTCAGTGATCGATGCATCATGTTTCTTCCTTCCTTTGTTTCTTCTTCCGAACAACATGCGCAACAGCCGGAACGACGTGAAATCCGGCCGTTGTGCAACTTATTGTCGTGTTCGGAATGGGGTTGTCAAGCCAATTCTCATCATCTTCACATGCCGCACGGAGGCTGCTCTGGCGGCATGAAGGCATGGCGGGGCCACGGGAGCACGGATGGGCCGAGTGATGACGTGTCTCGACCCTCGGGCCGATGCGGGCGCAAGTTGAAGGCGGACGGATTGAACGAAGCAAACCGGCCCCCGCCGCGACGGGGGCCGGTTGCATCCAGATCGTCCTGGTGGCGTCGCGGCGCCGGCTCACTCAATCAGCGACGTCGACGCATCCCTGCCACGCCGGCGAGCGCCATCAGCGCCGTGGCGCCGGGCGCGGGAATCATCACGAAGCTGAGATACTGACCCGAAACGCTCAATCCAGCGCCATCGAAGACGTTCACACCGTCGACCCAGAAGCCTGCGCCGTTCGTCCACATGATCTCGCCGTTTCCGAGCAGCAGCACACCGCGTGGCCCGAGGTTCTCTCCGGCGACGATTCCGAGGCTGTCGCCATTGGTGTCGAATTCGTAGACACCGGAGAGGTTGCCGCCCGCGCCCGAGAAGCCGGCCGCCAGCACGTTGCCGTTGTCGTGCTCGAAGAGCTGCTGCGGGAAACGCAGGCCCGGCGCGACCGGCTGATGGAATGTGCTCACGAAGTCCCCATCGAGATCGTACGACTCCAGCGTGTGGTTGTTGATGTTGCCGCCGAGAACACCGCCCTGGTGATTGATGACGTCGAAGAGCGAGCCCGTTGTGGGCGAACTACCGGTGATGGATGTGGTTGCGATGTCGATTTTGACGATCGAGTTGCCAGGGGCATCGTTATTGGTCCCGGCGTTGGTCACCCAGACCTCGTCGCCGACGACCTCCATGCCCTTGATGTTGTCGAGGCCGCCGCCAGCCACATCGCCGCCGATGTTGGTGATGAAGTTGCCGCTGAGATCGAATCGGTAGATCGTGTCCCGAATCTGATCGGACACCCAGATCTCGTTGCCGACCTGGAGCGCATGCTTGGCCGTGCTGCCGTCGCTGAGCAGATCGCCCCACTCAAGATAGTTCTGCTGCACGAGCGCGCCCGTATCAGGATCGAACAGGTGCGCCGCATTGGCCGACGAATCGACTCCGATCACATACGGGACGAGCGTCGCAGAGGCGGTCGACGCGGTCGCAGCCAGACCGAGCGCAGCGAGGCATGAGAGCGTCTTCATGTTTCAGTTCTCCTTCTTCCACCCGGAACGCGACAACGGGCGCAGCGGAGAGCCGCAGCGCAGCGTCGCAGTGAGTGATGCTGTGGAGGGTCGAGCGCCCACATCCCGTGGACTGCATCGATGACGTGCTTCCTCCACCTTCCGCGAGCCATGGTACCTGCGCGCGAATCCTGATCCAAGAATCGAACTCGTGTTTCATTGATCTCACATGTCCACTTGTGTCTATTTATGTGTTGTTCGGGGGCGATCTCCTTGACTGCGAGCGCACCTGCGCAAGTCACTGCGCGCAACCGTCTTTGATCACAAGCAATGCATTGTCACCACCGTGCTCGGGAATGACTTCCCTGCGTGAAGTGTTCACCCCCGGTAGTTCTCTCTACACGCCAACATCCATGGCGGCGAAACCCCTGTAGAATGCGCCGAGGCCAAACCGACCGCACCGACTTGAACAAACAGGGAACAGTCACAATGGACGATCGCGTCCTCAAAGATGAAATCCGCTCGATGGCCCGGCTCCTCGGCGATGTGATCGAAACCGTCGAGGGCGCCGAAACCCGCGCCCTGCTCGAGGAGATCCGCGACCTGGCCCTCGCCCGCCGCGCCGGCGCCGCAGACGCCGAGC
>CAZTEE010000167.1:3417-4168 GCA_964611775.1 uncultured Phycisphaeraceae bacterium
CCGCCCTCCAGCGCCGCATCGCCTCGCTCGCCGACGACGAAATCGAGTCGCTCATCGCAGGCTTCAGCCTCTTCTTCGACCTGGCCAACCTCGCCGAAGATCGCCACCGCGTGCGCGTCCTTCGCGAGCGCGAGCGGGCCCGCGACCCCGAGCCAAGGGCCGAGTCCATCGCCGACGCTGTGAAGACGCTGGCCGAATCCGGTTTCAGCGCCGAGAAGATGCAGTCATTGCTCGACCACCTCGATATCGAGCTGGTCTTCACCGCCCATCCCACCGAGGCCAAGCGCCGCTCGGTGCGCGAGAAGATCCGCGATCTGCGCGAGCACATGGCCGCACTCGACGACCCCGGCCTCCTCCCCGCCGAGACCCGGCGCCTGTGGCGCCTCGTCCGCGGCGACCTGCTCGCCCTCTGGCAGACCGACCTGCTGCGCGAACGCCGACCCACCGTCCTCGAAGAAGTCAACCGCGCCCTCTTCTTCGCCGGCACGCTCTGGGAAGTCGCCCCGCGCCTCTACGCCGACCTGCGCAGCGCGCTCCAACGCTCATACCCGGACAACTCGTTCGACATGCCCGTCTTCCTCCGCCCGGCATGCGGTCATCAAAGAGGCACCGGATGGCACCCCGGCGTCACCTGGCGCATCACAGCCGAAGCCATGCGCACCCTCCGCGAGCGCGCCCTTGAGGGCCACCTCGAACAGTGCCGCTCGCTCCGGCGCACGCTCAGCCTCTCCGATGTGAAGGCGCCCGCCCT
>CAZTEE010000168.1:0-4134 GCA_964611775.1 uncultured Phycisphaeraceae bacterium
CGGTCGTCTCGCTCTCCTGACCCGGGGCGGGGAGCGCGTGGCGATCGCTGCGGTCCACCCGCTCTTCGCGTGCACGGTCAACGTCTCGCCGCAGGACCGGGCGTTGTCGGAACTGGTGCAGTGCACGGTGTTCGAGATCCATACGCCCGACGGGGAGGTCGTCACGCTGCCGCTGGAGGAGATCCGCGGGCTGCACGCGCTGTCTGACGACCTGGTGGACAAACTCCGTGCGATGCAGTCGGGCGATCGCACCGGCGCCGGCGGCGAGCCGTTCGGATTCGCTGCGTTCACGTCCTTGGCGCGTGAGCGTCGGGCCGAGGCGGAGGCTTCCGCCGAGCGTGACGAACCCGTCTGACGCCGCCGTTGAACCTGTCGGAAGCGATCGGCGACGCCGGCGATCGGTCTCAGTTCGCGCCGATCGCGGGCTTGGCTCTTCACAGAACCCGCATCGCTCGTCTAGACTGGCGGGCTCAACCCCACGCTCGCGCCCGGGGCCTGGACGTGTCGCGCCCCGCGCCGAGCCGATCGGTAAGGAGGCGTGCATCTATGTCAGCCCCGAACACCGCGGACATCCGCAACATCGCGCTCGTCGGCCACGCCGGCGCCGGGAAGACCACACTCGCCGAGCATCTGCTCCACGCGGCGGGCGTGATCGGCAAGGCCGGCACGGTCGAGAAAGGCGACAGCGTCGCCGACTTCGAGGCCGAGGAGAAGGAACACGGGCACAGCCTGACGGCTGCGCTCCTCCAGTTCGAGCACGCCGGTCGCAAGATCAACCTGATCGACACGCCGGGCTACCCGGACTTCATCGGCGCCGCGATGTCTTGCCTGCCCGCGTCCGAGGTGGTGATGATCGCGGTCGACGCGACGAAAGGGATCCAGCCGATGACCCGGCGTCTGGCGAAACTCGCCGAGGACCGCCGGCTCCCCATGATGTTTGTTGTTAATAAGATCGACTCGCCCGAGGCGGACTGCCCGGGCGCCCTCGCAGCGATCCAGGAAACCTTCGGCGCCAGGTGCGTGCCCATGAACCTCCCGGCGGCTGGGGGGACGGGCGTCGCCGACTGCATCGCCGAGGAATCCGGCGACGCCGACTTCTCGACCGTCGCCGAGGCCCACACCGCGATCGTGGATCAGATCGTCGAGGTCGACGACGAACTCATGGCCGCGTACCTCGAGACCGGCGAGGCGCCCCCGCCCGAGAAACGCCGCGCCGCCTTCCGCAAGGCGCTCCGCGAGGCCCACCTCGCCCCCGTGTGCTTCACGTCCGCGCGCACCGGCGCGGGCGTGGCCGAACTGCTGGCGATCATCGACGACTACTGCCCGAGCCCGCTCGACGGGAACCCGCGCCCCTTCGAGAAGGACGGCATGCCGCTCGAACCGGTCCCCGACCCCGGCAAGCCGCTGATCGCGCATGTTTTTAAAGTCTCGACGGACCCCTTCGTCGGCAAACTCGCCTATTTCCGCGTTCACCAAGGCACGCTCGAACACAACACGCAGGTCTACCGCAACAGCGAAAAGAAGGCTGTCCGCGTCGGGCACATCAGCCGCACGCTCGGGAAGGATCACGCGGAGGTCCACACGGTCGTGGCGGGCGATATCGCGGCGGTCGCGAAGATCGACGAGATACACATCAACGATGTTCTTCACGACGACCACGCGCTGGACTCGGCCCGGTTCCGCGCCGTCCCCCTGCCTCAACCTATGTTCGGGCTGGCGATCTCGCCCAAGAGCCGCGGCGACGAGACCAAACTCGGCGCCGCGATCGCCAAACTGATGGACGAGGATCCGACATTCATGGTCGAGCGCGTCCACGCGACGCACCAGACCGTGGCCCGCGCGGTGGGCGAACTGCACATGCGCGTGATGCTCGAAAAACTCAAGGGCCGGTTCCACGTCGAAGTCGAGACCGAGACCCCGAAAGTGCCTTATAAAGAAACCATCACCGGCAAGGCCGAGGGCCACCACAGACATAAGAAACAGACCGGCGGCGCCGGGCAGTTCGGCGAGGTCTTCCTCCGCGTCGAGCCGCTCCCCCCGGACCACGAGACCGGCTTCGAGTTCGCCGACGACACCTTCGGCGGGTCCGTCCCCAAGCAGTTCATGCCCGCCATCGAAAAGGGCATACGCAAAGCGCTCGAGCACGGCGTGATCGCCGGGTACCCGTTCGGCGGCGTGAAAGTCGCCGTCTACGACGGCAAGCACCACCCCGTCGATTCCAAGGAAGTCGCGTTCATAACCGCGGGCAAACGCGCGTTCATGGACGCCGTGCAGAAAGCCAAGCCGGTGCTGCTCGAGCCGTTCGTCGAGATCGAGATCACCGCGCCCGCGGACAACATGGGCGACCTCTCCGCTGACCTCTCGGGCAAACGCGGGCGGATCCAGGGGACCGATGTTCTCCCGGGCGGGATGTGCCTGGTCCGCGCGACCGTCCCGCTGTCGGAGGTGCGCAACTACTCGAACCAACTCAAGAGCATCACCGCCGGCCAAGGCTCCTACACGATGGACTACAGCCACGACGAGCCTTGCCCCGCGAACGTGCAGGCGGAAGTCGTCGCGTCGTTCATGCCAAGGGAAGAAGAAGACTGAAACTTGGCCATCAACTAAGGTGGCGCGGGCGTCCCGATCGTACGCTGCGGTGATCTCTCATTCTCACAATCAACAATCGTGCCGGCGACGACTTGAGCATTTTGCATTTATATGTTCCGCGACCGGCCAGGCGCCGAGAAGTCTCAACCCCTCGTGCTTCGGCGGAAGCCATTGCCCGGCGGCGGGTTCGACCCAGACTTCTACCGGTGCCTGCGGGCCGACATGGAGTTTCGGAAATCCCCAGCCCGGACTTATGAACCCGGACCTCGCCGCCGTCCGCTGCGCCGCCGGGCGGCTACTTCGGGCAGACGCCGCCGGGACTGCGCCCCGCCCTCTTCGCCCCCGGCGTGGTCTCGACGCCGGACGCGGTCGAGCTCAACGGCGTCTTCTCGCCTGACATGACAGAGTTCTACTTCTCCCGACTGCTCGACGGGGGCATCCACACGATCCACCGCTCGGTGCTCGAGAACGGCCGGTGGAGCGACCCCGAGCCTCTCAACCTCTTCCCGGGCGACGAGCCGGGATCCGCCGATGACATGTCGATCAGCGCCGACGGGCGCGAGATGTTCTTCCTGGGCATCCAGCCGCGCTTCGCCGATGGCGAGCCTCGCGCCCCCGACATCTGGATGACCAGCCGGCGCGAGGGCGCTTGGTCCACGGCCCAGCTTGTGCCTCCCCCGATCAGCACCGACGCGAGCGAGATCTACACCGTCGTGGTCGCCGACGGCAGCCTGTACTTCGTTTCCGATCGCGAAGGCGGCATCGGCCGCTACAGCCTCTGGCGAGCACAGCGCTTGGACGACGGCGGTTTCGCCGAGCCGGTCGTCGTCGGACCGCCGATCAACACCGAGGCCGGCTCCGGCGACACCTTCGTCGCGCCCGATGAGAGCTACTTGGTCCAGAGCTCCCGCCGCCCCGGAGGCTTCGGCTCATCCGATCTGTGGGTGTCGTTCCGCGACGCCGAAGGCGTCTGGGGTGAGCCGAAGAACCTCGGCGAGCTCATCAACACCGAGGGGATCGAGTACTGCCCCATGGTCACACCAGACGGGAAGTACCTGTTCTACTCGACCCGGCGCAGCGAGCCAGAGGACAGCGGGTGGGCCGGGGTCGTCGCGGGCGATGTGTACTGGGTCAGCACGGAGGCGATCGAGGCTCTGCGGCCATGATCGTTGCGCGCCCACCGGTGATGCGCTCCTGCATCATGGATATCGCCCGGATGCTCATCGAAACGCTTCAAGCCGATTCAGGCGACGATAGAAACGCCAGCCATCGTCGCTCTTGAAATCGAGAACCAGGTCGCCGTCTTCAAAGTAAAACGTCCGCGGCGCCGACCGGCCGATCCGGTTCGGCGATTTCGCGCCCTCGATGTTGTGCGTGATGACCATCGCGTCGTAGTCCACGTCGTATGTGCCGTAATAGCCGATATAGGGCCGGTAGATCTGTCCCAGCTCGGCGTCGGTCGTGTCGCTGTCGACGAGCTTGCGAGCTTTCTCGGTCATGATGTGCAGCGACATGTTGCCCCGCGGCGTGTAGACAAACAGGCCG
>CAZTEE010000169.1:0-4101 GCA_964611775.1 uncultured Phycisphaeraceae bacterium
GCTGGGCGAGGCGATCGACGGCGGGCCCGCGATCCAAGGCGCCCAACGTCGCAAGATCGACATCATCGCCCCCGGCATCGCCGACCGCCAGCCCGTCACCGAGCCGCTCCAGACCGGCATAAAAGCCATCGACTCCATGATCCCGATCGGGCGAGGCCAGCGCGAACTCATCATCGGCGACCGCAAGACGGGCAAGACCGCCATCGCCGTCGACACGATCATCAACCAGAAGAAATATTGGGGAACGCCCGACGCCGTTGTGTGCATCTACGTCGCGGTCGGTCAGAAAGAATCGACCGTTGCGGGCGTGGTCGAAACGCTCAAGGCCGCGGGCGCGATGGAATACACCATCATCGTAAACGCCGGCGCCTCGGACCCCGCGCCGATGCAGTACATCGCCCCCTACACCGGCTGCGCGATGGGCGAGTACTTCATGTGGCAAGGCGTCAACGGCAAGACCCCCAAGCACGCCCTGTGTATCTACGACGATCTCTCCAAGCAGGCCGTTGCGTACCGGCAGTTGTCCCTGCTGCTCCGCCGGCCGCCCGGACGCGAGGCCTACCCCGGCGACGTCTTCTACCTCCACTCCCGACTCCTCGAACGCGCGACGAAACTCTCCGATGAGAACGGCGGCGGGTCCCTCACCGCCCTCCCCGTCATCGAAACCCAGGAAGGCGACGTCTCCGCATACATCCCGACCAACGTGATCTCCATCACCGACGGGCAGATCTACCTCGAACCCGAACTCTTCGCCGGCCAGCGACCCGCGGTCAACGTCGGAATCTCCGTCTCCCGCGTCGGCGGCAACGCGCAGATAAAAGCTATGAAGCAGATCGCCGGCTCCCTCCGCCTCGACCTCGCCGCGTTCCGCGAACTCGAAGCCTTCGCCCAGCTCGGCACCGAACTCGACAAGGCGACCCAGCGCCAGCTCGATCGCGGCGCCCGCATGGTCGAACTCCTAAAACAGCCGCAATACGTCCCGATGGACGTGATCGATCAGGTCATCTCGATCTACGCCGGCGTCCGCGGGTTCCTCGACGACCTGACGAACGATCAGGTCTCCGCGTTCGAGAAGGGCCTGCTGGAATACATGCAGACCAGCGCCAAACCCGTGCGCGACGAACTCGTCGAGAAACGCGCCTTCAACGAATCGCTCGAATCTAAACTTAAAGAAGCGATCGCGGCGTTCAAAGAGCGATTCAGAGCGGGCGCCGGCCGAGCCGCGAAGCAGCCCGCCGCCGAGCCGGTCGGGGTCTGATTCAGTAATCCCTGCCGAGATATCCGAAACGTGTCGACGCGAATGGGATCGCCTCTCCGTCGGGGAAACCGAGGTGGTTCACACTGGTCAGCGGCCAGTTCGTGCCCGGCACGCCCGCCGAAGCCTCGGCGGGCGGGCGCCGTTCGACGTGCCCGTCCGCGAATCCGAGTGTGACACGAAACATTGAATCGGCGCGGATCGGGCCGCCCCCGCTGCCGTGATTATCGTGATGTTCGAACATCGCGACCTTATGTGAAGGGTGCGCAACCGCTGAACGTTGCACCGCCGCGAGCGCGAGGTCATGGTCGGCTCGCAATGTCGGCAGCCCGGGGTTCGACTCGTCCCAGAAATCAGGGATCGTGAACAATCCCGGCGCGTAGAAGTAACTCCTTGTCGGCGCTCTCTGAGGCTGCGGCGGTTCCTCGTACGGCCAGGTGCGCATCATCTCCGCGAAGACCACCGGGCATGAGACCGATTCGCCGATCGCCTTGGAGTCGGAGACTTCGTCCTGCAGCATGAATAGCCAGGAACTCATGGGCGAAAGGCCGCCCGGGAATGTCGCCGTGTGCGTCAGAACAAACTCCTCATTGCCGGAGCCTTTGCCCGCGGGCGTGTGCACGGTGAGCCAGCGTTCCCGGCGCGCCGCCGACCAAGACTCGTGCGCTCTCAAAGTCGCGGCGACGCGTGTGATGCAGCCGGTTTCCAGCGCGGTTCGCCTGACGCCCAGCAGCGCCGGCAGCGCGATCCCCATCAGCACGCCGACGACGCCGACCGCGACCAGCAACTCCAGCAGCGTCACGCCGGGACGCACGCCGCGGCGTTCAATAAAACATGATATGCCCATACCATCCTCGGCGGGCCATGCTCTCGTTCACCCATGTCCTCGATTGTGTGTCCCAGAACCAGTACGATTCCCAGTTGTACTGGTTCCCGGCTTGAGTCTCGACCATGATGTTGACGAACGCGCACGTTAGATATCCATCCTGCGCGAGCGCCTCCGCCGGTCGGCGCCGCGGCTGACGGTAGCGGAACGCCGGGGTCGCCGCCCCCTGACCCCAGAACCCGACTTCCTCGTCGGTCATCGTGGCGGCGCTCCGGACGATGATGTCGGTCGGGGTTCGCGCGGTATAGAACCGGATCAAAGGCGGAGCGTCGCCCAGAAGCACCCCGGTGAGGCGCGACTTGTCGCGCTCGTAGATCTTGGAAAGTTGCCGCCGCAGCGCGCCTTTGGGATCGTCGCGCGGCGTCGGGGCTCCGAACGTGCCGTTGTGCCAGAGGTCGAGCAGCGACCACGCACGCTCGTTGCGCGGGTCGTCGGGGTCCAGCCAGGCGAGACCCTCCGATTCCGCGAGCGCGATGTAATCGTCCGGATCCGGCGAAGCACGCGCGACCAGTTGAGCGGACAGCGTGTCCCGCAGAGAGACGATCTGCTCTTCGGTAGGTTCGACGTGGTGAGCGTGCGAAGGGTCGACGCCGCGGATCGAGGCTTCGATCGCCGATCGGGCTTCCTGAGCGGATGTCGGATCGAGCGGGGTGTACGGCAGCGCGGCGATCTGCTTGCGATACTCGTCACGATTGCGGAATAACTCCGCCAGCGCGGCGGGGGTTCGCCAGCCGAAAGGATCAAGACGGTATATAATAATCGCTGCTACAACAGTTGTGACCAAACCGATAGCCGTCGTGATCGAACGCGGTTGTGTCACGCGTGAGAACAGATCTGAATACCTCATGCGCAAGGCTCCAAACTGTCGGGAGTACAATTAGGCGCCAGAGTGCAGCCGCCGCACGATATGGGGCAGCATTCAGGCGTAGTCCCGGCTAGCCTGAGGCAGCACTGGCACTCTACAGCGCCACAAAAGAACAGTCCGCAGAAGGAATCAGAAACGCAACGGTTCGGCGCCGCATAAGTGCTGGCTACGCCGACAATTGCTCCTGTTAGTGCGCCAATGCAGAGTGGGGTGAATCGAGCCAGAGTCTTCTTCAGCATGAGCGTTCTCCATATACTGCGTGCATGTGTGCGGGCTGTGACCCACGATTGTGCGATTCCATGTTTCTCGAACTCGGGGAGTGCCACATTCATAGCGATCTGTTGATTGATAGCGGCCCGTTCCAGTACGACTCGTCCGCGCCGGATCCGAAACGGACGGTCAGTTCCCAACGTCCGTCGTCGCGGTCCAGAACGTATTCGGGCAATGCAGCAAGACCACGCCGAAGGTCGATTTCGAGCCGCGTCGGCTTTTCATCCATGCGAAGGAGCCTGATCTCGGCGATCTCGGCTGCTGCGCGTTCGTCCAATGGAAGGACAAGCGCGCCGTTTTCACCGAGACGCGCCTCGGCCTGTTCCGGCCAGCCCGGGAACGGCGGCGCGGCTGCGGCTGAAACTTCGATTCTCGCGGGGGAGGCGTCCTCGGGGGATCGCAACAGGTAAATCTTCGCGCTACTTTCTGCCTCGTACGCGTTGAGTTTGATCGAGATCGGCATGTCATACACCCCGCCCGGTGGGATCGTGATTGGGGCGTCTGTCACTCGGGCGCAGCCGCAACTCGAACGGACCGCGACGAAACGGGCTGATTTCCAGCGGTCGGTGTTTCGGATGCGGATCGTCTCGGGATTGGCGCGTCCGACCACGACATTTTCAAAATGAGTGTCGCGTGTGGGCGACACGGCCGGATCGCTGATGAGACGCGTTGTCAATCCGGCTGATGCGATGGTCAGCGCCCCCGCGGCGATGAGTGTCATTCGGGAGAGGCCTAGCCTGCCGCGTCCTGCCGCGTCCTGCCGCGTCCTGCCGCGTCCTGCCGCGTCCTGCCGCGTCCTTATCAAGGGGTGCTTGCCGCATACAT
>CAZTEE010000170.1:0-2911 GCA_964611775.1 uncultured Phycisphaeraceae bacterium
GATTGTGGCGGGGTCGGCGTCGGGGTCTTCGAGCGTCAGGCGCTGGGCGAGTAGGCGTGCGGTGTCGAGATCGAGGGCGCCGACGTTTGCGAGGGCGGCGTCGAGGCGGTGGGCGCGCTCGGTTTCGGCGAGCGCGAGCCGGGCGTGCTCGAGCTGATCGTTGAGATCGGTAAGTTTATGTTCGAGGTCGACGGCCTGGCGTTCGGCGCGTTCGGCGCGGGCTTTGAGTGTGGCGTCGGCGATTTCGCCGGGGGAAGGGTTCTGCGGGATCGTGTCGGCGGGTTCGGGAGGGGTTGTGGGGTCGGGCATTTTTGGAGTTCCTTTTGTCGGAGGGTTACTTTGGATGTTGGGTTTGGGGGAGAGGGTGGGGGTGCTGTTCGGGCGAATCCCCTCACCCCCCGGCCCCCTCTCCCGGGGGGAGAGGGGGAGGGGTCAGGTGAGGGATTCGGGGTTGGGGGCGTAGCCGAGTTCGGCGAGGACTCGTTCGCGGGGGACGCCGAGGTCGAGTTTGATTCGGGCGGCGTCGAGGCGGGCGCGTTCGTCGCGGGGGATGGGGTCGGGCCATTGGACGGTGACGGCGCGGTCGGCGGGGTCTGTGCGGAGGACGCCGGCGCGGTCGAGGGCGGCGAGGATCAGGGCGCTGAGTTGGGCGAGTCCCCGGCCGAAGGAAACTTGTTTGCGGGTTGTTTTGTTGAGGGCGCCGAGGAGGGTGATGCGGAGTGCGTTTTCAGATGTGAGTTGTCCGACGCGGGCGCGGAGGAGGCCGGCGGCGAGGGGTGAGACGGCGGAGGTCTTGTCCATTGCTTCGCGGATCTGCTGGATGTGGTTGTCTTCGGAGGGGCTGGCGGCGTCCCCGCCGAAGGACTGGATGGAGGCGTCGGGGTTTGAGGTTGTCCAGATCTGTCCGGGGGAGACGGTGCGAGGGGTGGAGTCGTCGTCGAGGCCTTTGGCAAGGAGGAGGTTGAAGGATTGGAGTGTGACGCGGTGGGCGCGGTCGGAGAGGCGTGTGTTGAGTTCGTCCTGGAGCGGGATGAGTGGTTCGACTTCGGACAGGCCGTCGTATCGGAAGGGCTGTGTAAGGTTCTGGATGTGAACGACGGGGAGGACGCCTAGTGGGTTGGGTGTGCCGGAGACGAGGCGGTCGTTCTCGTAGCGCTGGTGGTGGGAAGCGGTGATGATTTCGAGGACGGAGTCGGCGGTTGTTGTTGAGGCGGGGGCGATTCGGCTGCGCAGGGATGTAAGAAGTGTTGAGCGGGCGTGGTGGTCTTCGGCGGCGGGTGAGGCGGGGCGGTTGAAGTGGATGAGGTAGGCGTCGAGCCGGCGGTAGTCGTCGCGGGAGAGGAGTGGGACGGCGCGGGTGGGTTCGACGAGTTCGATGCGGAGTCGGGAGGCGAAGTCGATCGCGGCGTCGGGATTGTCGCGGGCGCTTGCGGGGATGGGGGAGTTGAAGAGGTCGTCGGTGCGTAGGAGGAAGTCGGCATGGCCGAAGACAGCGCAGAGGAGTGCGGCGTCCTGGAGGAGTTGGATCCCGCCGGAGGATTCAAATGTTGTGTCGAGTATGCGTTGGATATTGTTGCGGGCGGATTCGTCGGGGGCGTTTGAGAGGAGCACGGGGGGCTTGCCGAGCATGAGGTCGAGGAGGGCGTGGATGCGCCAGGCGATGTCGTTCTCGATGACGATCTCGCGGTCGGCGGGGTCGCGGTCGTCGGCGGGGATGGGGCGGGTGAGGCGCGGGGGCAGGCCTAGCGACTGTGCGAGGCGCGGATGGGAGGAGGCGCTTCGGCGTGCGGCTGGTTCGCTGAGTACGGGGTTGCGGTAGTAACGCCAGAAGCGAGTCAGACGGGGGACGGTCGTCGCGCGGTGGGCGTCGAGGAGGGCGCGGACGGCGTGCTCGGTCAGGCGTGGGTTGCTCAGGGGCGCGAGGTCAAGGGGCATGGCGTGCTCCCGCGGCGTGTTCGGCTTGCGTCGCGGACAGTGGCGACGCTCTCACCCATTGGCGGCGCGGCTTTCGGCGGGCGCGCGGGAGCGGTCGGTAGGCGGCGGGTGAGGCGGCGGAATCGGCGTAAAAAAAAGGATTTGCAGGATTTTTCTGATTTTCTGATTTTGCGCGAATGCGCGGTAAGACCTGTGCGCACGTGCGGCGTCGTGCGGCATGCCGGGGATCGCGTAGAGTTGGTGCGTGAGCGATCGGCGGACAGATCGGGGAGGCGCGGGCGCGGTGCGCGATATCGGAAGGCTCATCGACGCGAACGCGAATCGGGCCCGCGAGGCTTTGCGCGTGATGGAGGACGTTGCGCGATTCACGCTCGACGACGCAGCGATCGCGGGGCGCGCCAAGGAGATGCGGCACGCGCTGCGCGAGGCTCTCGAAAACGTGCCCGGCGGGGTGGTGTGGCTGGCGGCATGCAGGGACACGCCGGGCGACGTGGGGCGCGATCTGGCTACGCCGACGGAGGGGCGGCGCTCGGGGGTGCGCGATGTCGCGCTCGCGGCGACTCGGCGGCTGGCGGAGGCGCTGCGGGCGATCGAGGAGGGAATTAAAATTGTTGAATATGATTTTGAGGGCGTGTGGCGGAACCTCTCACCCCCCGGCCCGCTCTCCCGGGGGGAGAGGGGGGGGACGGAACCCCTCACTCCCCGGCCCGCTCTCCCGGGGGTAGAGGGAGTTGCGGCGGCGGTCGAGCGGCTGAGGTATGAGGCTTATGAGGTGGAGCGGCGGTTGGTGCTCGCGCTCGGCGCCGGGCGTGAGGGGTTCCGGGGATGGTTGTTGTGTGTTATTATATCGGAGCGGCTGTGCCCGGGCGGGGATTGGGAGCGGGTCGCGCTCGCGGCGCTCCAAGGCGGGGCGGGATGCTTGCAGTTGCGCGAGAAGGAGATCGAGGGCGGGGAACTCGTGTCGCGGGCGAGGCGG
>CAZTEE010000170.1:2921-4084 GCA_964611775.1 uncultured Phycisphaeraceae bacterium
ACGCCCACCACGCCGAGCTCGCGAGGCGTGCGCTCCGCGTAGCGAGGGCTCGTCCAGCGCTGACGCGCGAGGGAGTTCGGCGCGGACGTTGTTGTTAATGATCGGGCGGACGTGGCGCTCGCTGCGGGGGCCGCGGGTGTGCATCTGGGGCAGGGTGATCTGGCGGTCGTGGATGTGAGGAGGATCGCGGGGGATCGGCTGCTGGTCGGGGTTTCGGCGTCGTCTATGGTGGAGGCGGTCGCGGCGCGGGCGGCGGGGGCGGACTATTGCGGGGTGGGCGCGATGTTCGACACTGGAACTAAGAAGAAAGAAAGTATTGCTGGGCCGGGGTTGTTGGGGGCGTATCTGGGTGTGGAGCCGGGGCCGGCGCCGGTGCTTGCGATCGGTGGGATCGGGCCTCGGAATGCAGGGGAGTTGGCGCGGATCGCGGGCGGGCGACGGTTCGGAGTGGCGGTTAGTTCGGCGGTGTGTGCAGCGTCGGACCCGGCGGGGGCGTGCTGGGAGATCCTCGCGGCGATAGAAGGATCGAGTAAGGAAAGGATCGGGCATGGCGGTTGAGTTCAGGCGTGCGACGCTGGGGAACGGGCTTGAGATCGTGGCGGAGGTGGACGCTGCTGCGCACTCGGCGGCGTGCGGGTTCTTCGTCAAGACGGGGGCGCGCGACGAGGCGCCGGGCGTCATGGGAGTGTCGCACTATCTCGAGCACATGATGTTCAAAGGGACGGCGTCGCGGACGGCTGAGGAGATCAATCGGGCGTTCGACGAGATCGGGGCGAGGCACAACGCGTACACGACGCACGAGATCACTTGTTATCACGCGCAGACGCTGCCCGAACGGCTGGGGGAGGCGGCGGATGTGCTGGCGGACATGCTGCGGCCGGCGCTGCGTGAGGAGGACTTCGCGGTCGAGAAAAATGTGATATTAGAAGAGATCGCGATGTACAAGGACCAGCCGTTCTGGAGGCTTTACGAGGCGGTGTGCGCGGCGCGGTACGGCGGGCACGGGCTCGGACATCGTGTGCTCGGGACGGAGGAGACGGTCGCGGCGCTGACGGCGGGGCAGATGCGGGAGTACTTCGCGGCGCGGTACTCGGCGGACAACACGGTGCTGGCGCTGGCGGGGAATCTTGATTTCGAAGCGCGGGTCTCGAAGATGGAGGGGG
>CAZTEE010000171.1:0-4011 GCA_964611775.1 uncultured Phycisphaeraceae bacterium
AACCCACGGAACCCCTTACGGAGTTCACCGGTTTAGCAAACCGGCGCCTTCAGCCACTCGGCCACCTCTCCAAACGGTCGGCACGATCGCCGATTCGGATCACAGAGTGTAGCAACTTGAGGGCGGCCGACGACGTGGACTCGGGAACGCGGCGGGTCGGTCCGGCGCAACCCGCACCTCGGCGGTTCTCCACGCAATACAACGGGCGGACCTAGCGCCCTGCGCGAGGGGATGCGGGGCCGTTCTCCTGTTAGCCGCTGTAATTCTCGCACTTTGGGATCGCCCGTGCGCTAAGTTAACAAATTGATTCCGTGTCAACCCTGGACTTCGCGTTGCGCAGATCGAGCGGCGGCCGCTTGTCACCCTGCCGCGCACGGTGCGGGGGATTGAGTTTCGTCGCGTATAGCCCGGCCCGCGGCGCGTATCTCCTCGATAGCGGCACGGACATCGTCGTCCGATAGGTCCGGGTTGACCATGGGCATGCGGATGATCTTCCGCCCCGCGACATCACCGTAGCCGATGACGAGCCGCGCCTCGCGGCGCAGGCGTTCGCAGATCTGCGGGCCGGCGACGCCGCGATACTCGAAGCAGACGTTGACGGACTCCGGCTCGCGCGAGAGGTCGAACTCGGGATCGTCGCGGAGCAGGCCCGCAGCGACGCGCGCAAGTTCGAACATGCGGTCGATGCGGCGTCCGAAGCCGTCGTCCCCGTGCCGCTTCCACGCCGCCCATAGTTTCAGCGCATCGTTGCGGCGTCCGCACTGGATCGAGCGCCCGCCGAAGTTAACATCCGCCGTGTCGGACTGGAAGAGATACTCGGCGTCCTCGCTGAAACTCGATTCCAGCGTCCCCGGCTCGCGCGTCAGGATCGCCGAGCAAGTCAGCGGCGCTGTCATAAGTTTATGCGCGTTCCACGCGACGCTGTCGGCGCGTTCGACGCCGGCGAGCAGGGCGCGGTGTGCTGGCGAGAGGATCACGCTCATACCGAGCGCGCCGTCGACGTGCAGCCAGACGCCGAAACGCTCGGCGATCGTCGCGATTTCGGCGATCGGGTCGAACGCGCCGAGCACCGTGGTCCCCGCGGTCGCGTTGATCATCACCGGGCGGACGCCGGCGTTGATGTCGCGTTCGATCGCTTCTTCGAGCGAGTCGGCGAGCATCCTGCCGCGCTGGTCGCAGGCGATATGCCTGACGTTCGCGCGTCCGATCCCCGCCATCGCGGCTCCTTTGGTGATTGAATAGTGGCTTAGCGCGGAAGAGTAGATCGCGCCGGGAGCCGCGCCCGCGCCGCGCTCGCGGGCATCGGGGAACGCGGCGTTCCTGGCCATGACGATCGCGCTGAAGTTGGCGAGCGAGCCGCCCGGGCAGAGCACGCCCTCGCCGCGCTCGAACCCGACCAGCCCCGCCATGTGCCGGGTGACCTCGCGCTCGATGACCACGTTCGCGCCCGCCGCTTTGAACGTGTACATCGAGGTGTTCAGCGCGACCGCGAGGAGTTCGCCGGCGACAGCGGCGTCGTCGCAACCGCCGAAGAGTTGATTGAGAAACCGCGCGCTCGCGGTGCGCGGCGTGGCGTCCGCGACGAGATCCAGAAGGGCGGCGACGGCGCGGTCGTCAAGGCCGGCTCGCCCTATGGAAACGTCGATCCGCTCGGCTAGCGACGCCGGCGTCTCGCTCCGCGCTACAGGGTCGGACTCGTTCCGATCGAGCGCCCGGCGTACCAACTCCAGCGCAGCTGCAATCATCGGCGAAGGTTCGGACACACTCACTCCGTGGGGCATGAAGGGCGGGCGCCCGGACGGCATCACGGGCAGATCGGCAGGATATGACCCCGAACCACCCCCGACCACCTCGGCCCCTGCACCCGGGCAACACGAGAAGGGAGCCGACGGATGGGATCAGCTCATCCCGGCGAGCGCGCCAGCGTCAGCGTCGCGCGAATCCGGCGCGTGGCAGTCCTGCCCGGCGGAGCCGACGCCTAGCCGGGCCGAGGCGAAAGCCCGTAACGCCGCGAGTATCTCCTCGACCCGCCGATCGGTGATGTCGAGAACCATCGCCACTTCCGTCGGGGTCAGCCCCTCGGCGTAGTGCAGCGTGAGCACACGCCTCGTGGTCAGGTCCAGGGTTTGCACCGCCTCACGCAGGCCCGCGACTTCCGTGTCGCTCATGGCGTCGCTCCGTGTGTCCGGTCGTCGTTGTGGAAATCGCCCGGCCGCGATCCGTGCGGTCGGCAATTCCGGCGCGTCCGGCCTTCCAGCGTGTCCAGCCAGTGAGCATAACACATATCGGACGCAACTCGTCCACTCTAACCCGTCGCTGTGGACAACGTGTGAATATCTCTCGGCGCGGTCGGATGGGGCCGGCGTCGCGAAGTCCCGGCGGGGCCTATGCTCGGAGCCGTTGCTCACCGCCTGTCGGGGATCGGGTCATCCGCACACCACGCCAAACTCACGACGGCTCCGGGATGTTGCTCGGCGCCGGGATGGTTCTCATGACGCTCGCCGGGTGGTCGAGCGTCCCGCTGTTCCTCCGACACTTCGCCGCGTCGATCGACACTTGGACCAGCAACGGGTGGCGCTACGGGTTCGCGGCGTTGATCTGGCTGCCCGTGGTTCTGATAGCGCACGCGGCACGCCGGACACCGACCGGGCTTTGGCGCCGGGCGCTGGTCCCCAGCATGATCAATGCCGGCGGGCAGGTGTGCTTCACCTGGGCGCATTACAAGATCGACCCCGGCCTGCTTACATTCGGGCTTCGCGTGCAGGTCATCTTCGTCGCGCTCGGCGCGTACCTGCTGTTCCCCGCCGAGCGCCGCGTCGTTCGCACGCCGGGCTTCATCATCGGTGTGGGTCTCGTACTGATGGGGACGGCGGGCGCCGCGATGTTCGGCGATAACCCCTTCGCCCGTGAACGACTCGCGGGGCTGGCGCTCGCGGTGACCTCGGGCGCGTTCTTCGCAGCGTACGGGCTTTCGGTCCGGCGGGTGATGCAAGGCGTGCACCCGGTCCTCGCGTTCGCCGCGATCAGCCAGTACACCGCCGCAGCCATGCTTGTTCTTATGTTCACGCTCGGCGAACGCTCCGGCGCCGGGGCATTGGCACTGCCGGGGTCGCAGATGGCGCTGCTGCTGCTGTCTGCGGTGATCGGGATCGCGCTCGGGCACGTTTTTTATTACACGAGCATCGCCAGGCTCGGGGTCGCGGTTACGGCCGGCGTGCTGCAACTCCAGCCGTTCGCGGTGGCGCTCGCTTCGCTGGCGATCTTCGCGGAACGGCTCGCGCCGGCGCAGTGGGCGGGCGGCGCCGCCGCCGTCGCCGGCGCGATCCTCCTGCTCAACGCGCAGCGAAAGATCACACGCTTCGATCGGGCCCAGGCGTCCCGCGTCTCGGCGGTCGAACTTAGCCGGAGTTCTGCGGAAAATCAGGATGAATCAGCCGCTGGGATGGAACACGTGGCCGATCCCGTCGCGACAAAGATGTGAGCCGGGCGTAATTGAATATCCTCCCGTTTCCGTGTGGCGGGCTTCCATCACACCGTGGGGCACGCGCAACAGCATGCCCGGGAACAGCAGCCAAAAACACGCATAACTCGGCGGACACAGAGCCCCGCCCCACGGGGGTTGAGTTTCATACACCTTTGTGTTCACCGCGCCTCTGCGGTGAAGCCGCGGCGTGTCAGCATCGCGCGGATCTCGGTCATATCCTCGATCGCCCAGCGCGGCCCCTCCCGGCCGAGGCCGGACCCCTTCACCCCGCCGTACGGCGCCGCGTCGAGACGCACCGTCGGAACATCATTTATAACAACCGCTCCCACTTCCAGCCGAGCGAACGCAAGCTCCGCGCGGTCCACACTCGGCGTGAACACGCCCGCCTGCAAACCCCACTCGCTCGCGTCCGCGCGCTCGATCGCGTCATCGAAGTCTTCAAACGGCTCGATCGTCACCACGGGGCCGAACACTTCATTACAACTGACATTCACATCGTGCGGCGTGTTCTCAAGAACCGTCGGCGA
>CAZTEE010000172.1:0-615 GCA_964611775.1 uncultured Phycisphaeraceae bacterium
TCAACGGCGCGCCGATCGAGCCGTTCGAGCCGACCGCGATCCGCAACTTCTTCATCGGGGCGTTCCGCGGCGGGATGTTCATGGGCGTCACCAGCGCCGACGACGAGGTCGTTCTGCCGATCGCGCAACTCGCCACCAACGCGATGAACACGATCCCCGACGCGTTCGGCGGCGCGAGCCAGTCATCGCTCTTCGGTCGCGGCGTCGGCGGGGGTAACACGGTCAATGTCGAGATTTCCGGCCCGCGGCTGGCGGATGTCAACGCCGCGGCGGGCATGATGCTGGAACTCGCCGGGGCGCGTTACGGCTACGGGGACGTCAGGCCGGATCCGTCGAACTTCAATCTCGAACAACCCGAATGGCGCATAAGATTGAATGAAACAGGCAGCCGGCTGGGGCTGCGGCCGGATTCCACCGGGCAGATCGTCCGCTCGCTCATCGACGGCCTGTTCGTCGATGATTACGGGCACCGCGGGGAAAATATCGACATGGTGCTGCTGCCTTCGGGCGGTCGGCTCGATTGGAAGGAATCGCTGCCGAATGTTCCAGTCGTGACCCCGGCGGGATTGGTTGTCCCGCTCGCAGGTACAAAACGCTGTAATTCTTGTTCGAGTC
>CAZTEE010000172.1:625-4010 GCA_964611775.1 uncultured Phycisphaeraceae bacterium
ATTGGTTGTCCCGCTCGCGGCGGTTGCTGATGTCGCTCCGTCGCCGGCGCCGCAATCCATTCAGCGGATTGAGGAACTTCCGAGCGTGACGCTGCGCATCAAGCCGCCCGCGGACCAGGCGCTCGAGACCACCATGCAGGACATCCGCGAGAACATCATCACACCGGCCCGCGATGCCGGCCTGCTCGAAGCGGGACTGTTTGTCCGGCTGGAAGGGACCGCGGCGAAACTCGATGTGGTCCGCGCTTCTTTGATCGGCCGTCCGGAGTACGGCGCTGCCGACGCGGGCTGGCAGAAAGCCGTGATCGGCGTCGGCGCGGCTCTGGCCGGGCTTGGTTTGCTAGGCGCCGGGCTTAGCGCGGTGCGTGCGGTGCGTCGGCGGGACGGGCGGATCATCTACGGCGCCGTGGGGCTGGCGCTGTTCGGGCTAGTGCTCGGGGGTCTGCTGTTCCTGTTTGGCTCCGAGCCGCAATTGGGGACGGCTCGTCTGGTCTGGGCGCTCGCGGTGACGTATCTACTGATGTGCGCGCTGTTTGAGAGTTTCTTATATCCGCTTGTAATCATGTTCACGGTCCCTCTGGCGATCGTGGGCGGTTTCGCCGGGCTGGCGATCGTGCACGACTGGACGATGAGCACCCCGGTGCGGGCGCCGCAGAACCTCGACGTGCTGACGATGCTGGGTTTCATCATCCTGATCGGCGTTGTGGTGAACAACGCGATCCTGATCGTGCATCAGTCATTGAACTTCATGCGTGGCTGGACGGACGAGCACGGCGAGGCGGAGCCGGCGCTGGCGCCTCTCGATGCGATCACGGCGTCGGTGCGGTCGCGGATCCGTCCGATCTTCATGAGCGCGACTACGAGCATCGGCGGGATGTTGCCGCTGGTTCTATTCCCGGGCGCCGGGTCGGAGTTGTATCGCGGGCTTGGGTCGGTGGTGATCGGCGGGCTGCTGGTCTCGACATTGTTCACTCTCGTCCTTGCGCCGCTGCTGCTTAGCATGGTGATCGAGATGCGAGAAGGCGTCATGGTAACGCTCGCGCCCGCGCGGTCGAAGCCCGCGCCGACGCCCCGTCCCGCATCGACGCCGGTGCGCGAACTCGAAACCGTCTGACGCCTGTTTTTTATTGTTCATCGAGCGGCAGGCACGCCCAGCCGTCCGCGCTGGCGCGTGCGAGCACATGAACACGGACACCCGAACCGATCAGCCCGCGCGCCGCTGCGGGACGATCCGTCATGAGGTGCAGCGTCGGATCGGCGGTTTGATTCGTGAGCGATGATTCGGCTTTGGCGAGGAGGCGCGCGTGATCCTTCGCCCAGGTCTTCGCCGCCAGGAGCTCCGCGACAGTTTCGACACCGCCGACGGAGACAATCGCGAGCGCGCCCGCGGCGTCCGCGGCGAGTTCCAGTTGTTCGTGATACGGGCAACGCGATTCGATCAGCGTCAGACCGGCGATGCGCGAGGCATGCAAGTTTGGGGTCGGCGGTGCGTCACGCTGTGCCGTCGCAGAATCCGGTTGAATTTTGATCGCCGTCGGCGCGTGCGTGTGGGCGGGTAGTAAAGAGTCGGGCGGATTCTCGTCTTGATCGGTTCGCGCGGACAGAGCCGCGATGATGTCGCCGATGCTTCGCGGATCTTCGCCGCGGTACAGGTTCACCCTGGGGATTGTGCCGACGCGGCGCACGCTCGGGCCGAGCGCGAGTTCGCTCGATAGGAATCCCGCAGCGGCGTCGCTCACCTGCCGATGCACGCGCTCGGCGGCGGCATCGTCGGCGCCCATCACGGCGAGTGTCACCGCGCCGACTGCGCTCGATAGGGATCGGATCATGCGGTAGGCGGCAACTATCGCCGCTTCGTCGGCGCCGGTGATGACGGTCACGGGTGGGCGACCGTGAGGCCCGGGCCGGATCGTTGCGGCGTCATTGGAAACAATGAGCGTTCGGCCGGCGCGACGGCGGAGAGTGCGCACCGCGTCGTCTAATGTCGGCGCGGGGCTGGCAAGCGCGGGCTCGCCGACGAGATCGACGGTGATGATGCCGCTGTCGAGTTTGATCAGGCCGACACGTTCGCCGGTATTCGCTGCGAACGCGGCGGCGTACTGCGCGGGCCAGGGCGCCGCGGTCCCGGGCAGGTGTCCGAGGAGCAGGTATTCGCAAGGTGCGGGGATTTGCTCGGTTGTCCCCGATGAATCCGCGCTCCGAGCCTGCGGCGTGGTGGCGCTGTCGCCGCCGAGGAATAGTTCGGCGATCGCGTCGTAGTCGTCGGCCCCGGCGCCGATGAACGGATCGCGCGCGGGAACGGGCGTCCCGATAGGTTGCGCCGGCGTTGAGATCGTGTCGGTTTCGGTAGGCATTCGGACGGATCCTCCGTCGGGAGCGTGGTGAATTAAGCGCAGGCCGATTCAGTCGGCGCCTTCGGTATACACGGGAGACTGGACGCCGACACCGACGACCACTAGTACGCTGTTTCGTTCGCCGTAGGGATTAACCGATAACGACGGATTGCCGGGGTCGGTCAGCCAGACGCCGTCTACTACCAGTCGGTATTCGCACCGGCCCGGCGGTATACCCGCGACGCCCTCGTGCAGCCCGGTGCCGGCGTTGTAGCGCAGCGGTGTCGCGTCGGGTGACCAGCGATTGAACTCGCCCGCGACGCCGACACGCGCCTCGGCTTTCGCGCGGTGACGGAACATGACCCCTTCGGTGGTCTCGATCGGCCCCGGCGCCGACTCGGACCGTTTGGTCGGAGTCGCTGCGGTATGTGTGTCGCCGGCTTCGAGCGCGCGTGAATCCACGGCAGGGTCGCGCCGGAGCCGATCCTGGAGCTGCTCGCCGCGGCGGAGGAGTTGCCGGGCGCGGGCTGCGAGTTCGGCGGCTCGGGACAGGACCGGATCAATCGACGACGCCGGTTGATCGACGCGCGTCGCCACGGCCACTTCTACGGTTTCCTCCGTCGGCGCTGACGGGTGCTCGAATTGTGAATGCGGCGTCGGTGCGAACGGCTTGGGTTCCGTAAGGCTCGGCGGCGCGAACGGCGCGGGGCGTCGCGGTTCGAGGAATCGGGTCGATTCGGCGGCTTCGGTGTCGATATAAGGCGCCGGGCGACCGAGCAGCCACGCCGCCAGATCGCTGTAGTCCTGAGCGCCGATAGACGAGGGCGCGTATTCAATGATGGGCTGGCCCATCGAAGTCGCGTCTTTGAGCCTGCGGTCCAGGCGGATGACGACGGGGACTACACGGTCGCCGAATCGGCGTTTGAGTTCAGATAGCAGTTCGTTCCCGAGAGACGAGTTCTCGTCGTGCATCGTCACGAGCAGGCGGTAGGAGGTCTCCGCGCCGATGCGTTCGGCGAGGGCGCGGATGGTGTTGATCTGACGCCCGGCGC
>CAZTEE010000173.1:0-4007 GCA_964611775.1 uncultured Phycisphaeraceae bacterium
CAATCGATCGGCGTCTCGCGGACTTTTCCCGCGGCGTCATCGACACCGCCGACGCGGCGTTCTTCTTGCTCGCGGCTGGCTGGTTCGTCACGCTCGCCGGCATCGCGCTCCAGTCGAGGAGGTGGCGGTGACAAACGCCGAAAAAACCGGACATGGCGCGTCGAGGCGCCGGCTTCGTTTCGGCGTGATGTCCGCGACGCTCGTCGCGGTCGTCACGGCGGCTTGCGTCGTCGCGGGAGTAGTCGCGCATCGCGTAGCCGGACGGTTCGACGTGACGGCGACACGCGAGCACTCGCTCGCGCAGCGGACGCGCGATGCGATCGACTCCCTGGAAAAACCTGTGGAAATCGTCGTCGTCGCGGAGGAGCGCGCGCTCGACCCGCGCGCCCGCGGGCGCATCGCGGACGTGCTCGACGCGTTCGACAGCGCATCGCCGAGCGTCACGGTGACGCGGATAGATCCTACGACCGATTTCGGGCGTTCGCGGTTCGAGGCGCTGCGCGGGCGGGTCGCGGGGATGTACGAGGCGGACACTCGGGAGCGTGTTGAAGAGGCGATCGCGGCGCGTGAGGCGGCCGGCCGGGCGGCGGGCGCGCTCACGGCGCTTTCTGATGATCTTGTTGGGATCGACCCGGCCGATGCGCCGGGTGTGGATCTGAGCCGGGCCGCCGCTGTAGCGCGGCTCGCGGCGCAGAGACTCGGCGACGCCGTCGGCGCGGTCGCTTCGGTCACGCGAGATTCCGAGATCGCCGAGATCGAAGCGGCGCGTGGGTCACTCACTCCCGCGCTCGTTGCGGCGCGGGATGACGCGGCCGCTCTCGCGCGTGCGCTTGGCGCGGCGAACATCTCGGACGCCGCACGCGATGCGGTCCGCCGGGCCGCGCGGTCGGCTGAATCGGCACGCGACGCCGCGGCGACAGCGGCGGATTCGCTCGAACGCCGGCCGCCGTCGCAGGCGTTCATGGCGCTGCGCATACTCGAATCGACCGACGCTGTGCTCGTGCTCTCCGAGGGCGTGTCCACGGCGATCGCGTTCGAGTCGCTCTTCCCCGCTGCGGCGCGGATCGACGACGCGGGCGGAACCGCGGCGGAACTGCGCTTTGTCGGGGAGGAACTGATCTCCACCGCGATCGCGTCGCTGGCCATGCCGCGCACGCCGATGGTTGTCATCACGCACACGCTGCCCGGACGGCTTCTTACATCAGCGGGAGAGCCGGCCTCGCAGCAGGCGCGCGAGGTCGTCGGCGCACTGATATCGCGGCTGTCGCTCCGCGGCGTCACGCTCGCCGAGTGGCCGGTCGCGATCGAACCTTCGCGCCCCGTGTCGGCTGTGCGCGCTCGATCCGAGAGTCGCCCGGTTGTGTGGTTCTGCTTCGGGACGGAGGGAGCGAGCGCCGAAGCCGCCAACCGTTTCGACGCGTACGCCCGCGCGGTCTCCGCGTTGATCGCCGACGGCGAGTCGCTGGTTGTATCCGTCGCACCTTCGGCGCGACCGGCGTCGGGCGCGGACGACCCGCTCGCGGCGGCGCTGGGCGCGGCGGGGATACTCGCGGACACTGGACGGGCGATTGTTCGCCGCGCGCGGCTCGGTTCGGGCGATGTCTTCGATCTTTCTTATGTGTTCCGCAGCGCGGACAGATCCTCGGCGCTGGGTTCGGCGCTGGACGGGCTGCCCCTGGCGCTGACGTGGATGACGCCGATCGCGCTGGCGGAGGGGGCGTCGGGGGTTACTTTCTTAGAAGTTCCCGCGGACGGCGCGACCTGGGCCGAGGCGGAGTGGCGCGCGTTCGCCGCGGCGCCGGACGATCGCCCGTGGGGGACCGTCACGCCGCCCACCCCCAACCCGCGGTTCGACGGCGTAGAAGGACCGTGGCCGGTCGCCGCGGCGGTCGAGACGGCCGGGACGCAGCCGGGACAGCAGCGGCGGCGCGTGGTCGCGGTCGCGTCGCCGGGCTGGTTCTTCGATCGCCTCGCGGATCGGCGTGTGCAGGTGGACGGGCGGGAGGTCGCGGCGCATCCGGGGAACCTCGAACTCGCCGAGGCGGCGTTGTACTGGGCTTCGGGGCTGGACGAGATGATCGCTACCAGCGCGATCGCGCGGGACACGCCTCGGATCGGCGCGATATCCGATGATGCGCTCGCGCTGATCCGCTGGGGGCTGATTCTCGGTGTGCCGGCCGGTGTGCTGCTGCTGGGCGCGCTTATGCGCGCCACGGTTTACCGCTGAGACGGACCATCATCCTACGAACGAGACGCACACCATTGTGTAGGTTGCACAGTTTGCCTGCGCGGGAGCGCACAACAGCGAACATAATATTGACCGCTTCGCCGGATATGTGACATTTTTTCAACCGCTGTCGGCGCGAGCGCGTCCCGTGACGGACGTGAAGGCGATCGCCCGGCAGAACGACATATCATGGAGCGTGTTTCAAAGCGCGCTGTGTTCGGTGGGATGCGTAGCCCGGAAGATCGGCTCCGCGTGGCACTATGAACTGGCCGGGGCGCAAGCGAATCAGCCTACGCTCAACACCACTGCTTAGTTCGTAGGTTGCTCGGGTCGGTCGCGTCGGCGGTTCATGGCTCATCATTCACCGCGGAGACGCGGAGGGCGCAGAGTCGGGAGCAGGGAATGAGCTGGTGATGTATCAGGTTCATGTCTGGCTGGCTTTGTGCGGTGAGGTGCGCAGTCCTCAGCACCCAACAATTTTCCCACTCTCTCCCCCTCTGCGCTCGCTGCGCCTCTGCGGTGAACCCGAGGTCGAACCGGCGCCGGGCGTCTCTCGGCGGTCGGTGTTTCGCGTCGGCGGTCGGGCGCGTGTAAGGTGGCGTCGATGGAGGGGCAGGCGAGAGATGGCTTCGTGCCCGGTTTCACGCCGGTGATCGGCCTGGCGGGCGGCGTCGGTGCGGGCAAGTCCGCAGCGGCGGCGTGTCTGGGTCGGCTCGGGTGCGTGGTGATCGATTCCGACGCCCGCGCCAAGGCATTGCTCGACTCGGCCGAGGTCCGCGCTCGGCTGGTTCGCTGGTGGGGTGATCGCGTCATCAGGCACGACGGGCGTATCGATCGCGAGGTTGTCGCCGAGATCGTGTTCTCGGACGCGGACCAACGGCGGCGTCTGGAGGGGCTGATACACCCGCTGCTCGAAAACGCGCGCGAAGCGACGATCCGCCAGGCGATCGACGCCGGCGCCCCCGGGGTGGTGATCGACGCGCCGCTGTTATACGAGGCGGGTCTGGACGCCCGCTGCGACGCGGTGCTGTTCGTGGACGCCCCGCGGGAGGCGCGGCTGGCTCGCGTGTCCCGCAGCCGGGGCTGGGACGAGAAAGAGCTGGATCGGCGGGAATCTGCGCAGGCGGCGCTTGAAATCAAGCGTGATAGAGCGCATTATGTTCTGACCAACACCGGTTCGGCCGATGTACTGTGCGAGCAGGCCCGCCGGGTGCTGGGTATGATCCACGAAGGTATGGCTCGGCGCTCGTCGGGCCGGCCGGCGGAGGGCTGAGACGGCGTGAGTGTCGCCGTCGGGGCCTCGGCGTCGGCGTTCGGTCCGGGCGAGCCGGTATCGGAATCGTTCGAACGTTTCACTAAGCACGCCGAGACGCGGTTCACCCGGCAGCGGGTTCGGGCGTCGGCGGATCGGATTTCACGATCTTCCCGGGAGCGAGTCGCTGCCGGGCGGTCGGCACATCGGCCGGGCATTCGGCCTCAACTCCCATTTTCCACAAACGAGAACGACATGGCGAAGTCCCAATCGGCTGTCGCGGACACGGGTTCCGCGAAGGACGCCCCCAAGACAACACGTCGGCGCAAGTCGGCGTCCGCGAGCGAGGCCGCCGCGCCCGCAGCGGACAAGGCGAAATCGAAGCCCGAGCCGAAGTCGCAGCCCAAACCAGAACCTAAGCCCGAGCCGAGGCCCGAGCCGCGAGCGGAAGCCCGCCCGAACACCAACGCCGGCGGTGAGCCGCGTCCCGCTCCACAGCAGACGCCGCACTCGCAGCAGCCGCAACAG
>CAZTEE010000174.1:0-3976 GCA_964611775.1 uncultured Phycisphaeraceae bacterium
CGAAGTTGTGCCGCTTCATCACGCCCTGGAAGCCCTTGCCCTTGCTGGTTCCGGAGACATCGACGAAAGCGTGCTTCGCGAAAACCTCGACGGTGATCTCCTGCCCGGGCTGATACTCCCCGACCGCCCCCTCATCCACACGAAACTCGCGGTGATGACGCAGCACCGGCGCCCCGGCCTTGAAGTCGTGCCCGATCATCGGCCTGGTCGAACGCCGGGGCTTGATCTCGTCGTACCCGACCTGCACCGCGGCGTACCCGTCACGCTCGGGAGTCCGAACCTGTGTCACATAGCACGGGCCGGCCTTGATGACCGTCACCGGAACGCTCTCGCCCGATTCCGTGAAGAACCGAGTCATGCCGATTTTTTCACCCAGCAGCAGCACGCTCATGGCTCCTCAGATCACGCCTTGATCTTGACGAAAACGCCCGCGGGGACGACGAGGCGGTTCAAGGCCTCGACGGTGCGGGCGTTCGGTTCGAATATGTCGATGATGCGCTTATGTGTCCGGATCTCGAACTGCTCGCGCGATTTCTTGTCGATGAACGGGCCGCGGAGCACCGTGTACCGCTCGATACGTGTCGGCAGCGGGACCGGGCCGGCCACCTTCGCCTCAGTGCGCTTGGCGTGGTCGACGATTTCCTTCGCCGACGCGTCGAGCGCCTGGTGGTCGTACGCTTCCATCCGGATTCTGATTTTCGAGCTCGTCATGCCGTTGCGCTCGTATCCGCTATGCCGACCCTAAGGGTCGGCGTTCCCGCCGATGCTTCCACGTCCATGTTGATCCCGGCTCCGCCGGGCTTATCCGCCGATACTCCCGCCGGCGCCTGGCCCCCGATTCCGGGTAGTCCACTGCCACCGAACACCCGACGCCGAGCTTCCACCAGTCTCGGGCGGGCCGACCGGCACGACGCCGACCGTCCGGGATATAGGCGGGATCCGTTCCACCACGCCCGCCCCGGCTTGCCGGGACAAGGCGAACCGGGAAATGTAGAGATTTCTCTCTGTCTGTCAAGCCGGGGGCCGACACGCCGACAATAGTTCTCTCGGACTCACGACCGCCGATCCCCCACCACCCGCCGCACCGACCGCCACACGGAGCAGCCCATGCGACCCCGACCCCGCGAAAACCCACTCCGCCGCCCGGCGCGCAGCGGTCTGATTGCCGCCGCCCTCGCGCTCCTATTCATATTCATATTCATCCCGGTCCCCGCTCTCGCCCAGCCCGCGAACGCCAGGCCCGCCCCCGAGCCGGTCGCCCTGACCGACCAGCCCTACGAGATCCGCAGCCTGGGCATGAAAGTCCGCCTGCCGGTCGGCGCTTCGCTCGACTCGACCAGCGTCTCCGGACTGGAAACTTCTTTTACGCTGACCGCGAAAGATTCCACCTGGCTGATCCGCATGCACACGCCGCAGAGCCGGGACACGGCGCTCACCGCAGCGTCGGTCGCCGAGGGCCTCTTCGAGGAACTCCGCAAAACCAGCACCGGACGCGACCCCGCCTCCGGACGCATCGTCCCCCAGGCGACCGTCTCGCTCATCGAACGCGCCGACACCATCGAGATCAACGGCGTCGCCGCCGCCCGCTTCTACGCCCGCGTCCCCCGCGTCGACGGCGTGGTCTTCACCACCGGCTACACCATCTTCCCCCTCGCCCCGGGACGGTTCGTAATATTCCAACTCGACTGCCTCGAACCCGAGTTCGCCCGCGCTCGCAATGTCTATGAAACCATGGTCGCGACGGTCGCCCTCGCCGACCGCGCCGATATCGCCGGCGAGCGCGCCGCAGCCCTCGGCCTCGGGTCGAAACTCCTCGAAAAATTCACATCCGAAGAATTCATCGCGCTCATCCCCGCCGGTCCGCGCTTCTACCGCCTCTACCGCCCCGCGCGGACCGGCCTGCCCGGTGACGACACCGAGGTCGCCTACCAGGTCATCGAGATCAAACGCGGCCAACGCGGCGAACTCGACCCCCGCCGACCCGAATCACGCTGGCGCGCCGCCGACCGCGAGCCGGGCGTTGTCGTCTCTGTCAAATCCAGATTCCTCGAAGGCGATCGCATCGTCGACTCCGATTCCGGCTTCTTTCTCGCGCTCGATCGCGCTTCCGAAGCCTGGTCCATCCGCATGGCGGTCAAGCGCGGCCGGGACTCCGCCCTCTACACCGAGACCGGCGCACGTACCGGCGACGCCATCGAGGTCAACATCGTCCAGCCCGGTCAGCCCGCCACGGCGAAAAAATGGAAAACGCCCGACGGCTACCTCTCGCAGGTCGAGACGCACCTCCTCCCGTTCATGCTCGCGCGTGTCGGCGCCGAACTCGAGTACGCCTTCTACACCTACCAGTCCCAGCACAATGATATTATGTTCCGCCGCGACACTCTCGAAAATTCAACCCGCCCGGGCGAGTGGACCGTCCGCACCCAGCCCAACGAGGACGCCGCCGTCGACACGACAATCCTCGACGCCGACGGCTACATCGTCCGCAAAGTCCTCGCGTCCGGCCTCGTGATGGAGGCCATCCGACCCGACGAACTCGCACGCATCTGGCGCAACAAAGGCCTTCCCACCGACTGACACAGCCGCCGGTTCCGGTACGATGCCGCTTCAAACCCACGGAGCGCAACATGCCCTTAGATCCGCCCCGCGGCGCCGCCGTCATCGGTCAGGCCGGCGGCCCGACCGCAGTCATCAACCAATCCCTCGTCGGCGTCGTCGAAGGACTACGCAACGGCGGGCTAGTCGGCAAAGTCCTCGGCGCCCGGCACGGCGTCCGCGGCATGATCAACGACGACTTCGCCGATCTCACCAACCTCCCCACCGACAAACTCGGCCGCGTCGCCGCCACCCCCTCCGCCGCCCTCGGCTCGACTCGCGACAAGCCCGACGCCGCCTACTGCGAAAGAATCTTCCAGAAACTCCGCGCCCGCGAGGTCCGCTACTTCTTCTACATCGGCGGGAACGACTCGTCCGACACCTGCCGGATCGTCAACGAACTTTCCAACGCCGCGGGCTACGAACTCCGCTGCTTCCACGTCCCGAAGACGATCGACAACGACCTGATGGAGAACGACCACACGCCGGGCTACCCGTCCGCCGCCCGCTTCGTCGCCAACGCCTTCACCGGCGACAACCTCGACAACGCCTCTCTCAAAGGAATTAAGATTAATATCGTGATGGGTCGGCACGCGGGGTTCCTCACCGCCGCGAGCGCCCTGGCGCGACGCCGGGACACCGACGGCCCGCACCTCATCTACCTCCCCGAACGCGACTTCAACCCCACCGAGTTCGTCGCCGACGTGGACCGCGTCTTCTCGGAGCACGGGCGCTGCCTGGTCGCGGTCAGTGAGGGCGTCCACAACGCCGCGGGCGAGCCGATCAGCGCTCTCATGAGCGGGCTTAACGAGTGCGACGCGCACGGGAACGTACAACTGTCCGGTTCGGGGGCGCTCGGCGACTGGCTGGCGAACCTGCTTCGCGTCGAGATGACCCCCGCCGGGGGCAAGCCGCCGCGTGTCCGCGCCGACACTTTCGGCTATCTCCAGCGCTGCTACCCGGACGCCAGCCCGGTCGATCAGCGCGAAGCCCGGGCCGTGGGTCGCAAGGCCGCCGAGGTCGCGCTCCTGGGCGATCTCGACGGGTCGATCGCCATCAAGCGCGTCCGCAGCGAACCCTACGAAAGCCGATACGAACTCGTCCCCCTCGTCGCCGTGGCGGGCAAGACTCGCGTCATGCCCGAGGCCCACCTCGACGCCGGCCCGGACGTGACAACCGCGTTCCTCGATTACATCCGCCCGCTCGTAGGCGACATGCCGACCGTCGAATATCTTTGACTTCGAACTTAATAGCGGCATGGCTCCCGGGTGGCACGGCTCGCCGGTGGCACGGGCGACCCGCCCGTGCGGCGACGAGCCTTCTGTGATTGTGCCTATCCGCCGCGTCCGCGATGATGCATCGCACCACGGGCGCGACCAGC
>CAZTEE010000175.1:0-3930 GCA_964611775.1 uncultured Phycisphaeraceae bacterium
TCTTCATCTCCGTCGCCGACCAGGGCCCCGGAATCTCCCCCGAACACGTCCCACGCGTCTTCGAACGCTTCTACCGCGTCGACAAGGCCCGCAGCCGCGAACAGGGCGGCACAGGCCTCGGACTCGCCATCGCAAAACACATCGCCCTCGTCCACGGCGGTCGAATCGAACTCAAATCCCAGGTCGGTCGCGGCTCAACCTTCCGCCTCATCATCCCCCACGCATGAAGCCGCCGCCCCCCTCCTCCCCCCGGAGAAAACCCTCGAAGGAGGTTTCGCAGAATCGACGCGGCCCACTAACTGAATCTTTACACAACCTATGGAAACTACGTCCGTGAAACACGGTTTCGCATTCTCACCAATCCACGAGGAACAGGGATCATGATCAACAAGTCCATCACTCTTGCCGCCGGCGTCGGCGTGCTCGCCGCGCTTCTCTCCACCAACAACGCCAACGCTCAGTCCAACATGACCGGCAACGTTCGCATCGACGGCTCATCAACCGTCTATCCGATCACCGAGGCGGTCGCCGAGGAGTTCGCCGAAGTCGCCCCCCGAGTCCGCGTCACCGTCGGCGTTTCCGGCACCGGCGGCGGATTCAAGCGCTTCTCGACCGGCGAAACCGATATCTCCAACGCCTCCCGCCCCATCAAGAAGGAAGAGCATGAGGCGGCAGTCTCCAACGGTGTCGAGTACATCGAAATTCCCGTCGCATATGACGGCCTCTCGATCGTCGTGAACAAGTCCAACACTTGGGTCGACCACCTCACCGTCGATGAACTGAAGAAGATCTTCCTCGACGGCACCAACGTCCGGACCTGGAAGGACGTTCGCGCAGCATGGCCCGCAACCCCGATCAAGATCTATGCCCCCGGAACCGACTCCGGAACCTTCGACTACTTCAAGGAAGTCGTCGCCGGATCCAAGGGATCCATCCGTTCCGATATGTCCGTCTCCGAGGATGACAATGTCCTCGTCCGCGGCGTCATCGGCGAGCCCGGCGCCATCGGGTTCTTCGGCTGCGCCTACTACTTCGAGAATGAAGACAAACTCCGCGCTGTCCCCATCGACGGCGGCAACGGCCCCGTCTCCCCCGATGCAACCACGATTGAGTCCGGCGAATACGCCCCCTTCTCCCGCCCCCTTTTCATCTATGTGAACAAGGCCTCCGCTGACCGCCCCGAGGTCAAGTCCTTCGTCGAGTTCTACCTCAAGGAAGGCCCGGAACTCGCCACCGAAGTCGGCTACGTCCCGCTCCCCCGCGCCGTCTATATGCGCGGCGGAGCCAACTTCAAGAACGGCCGCACCGGCACCCAGTTCCTCGACTCGGCCGGCAACAGCATCAAGGGTTCGGTCACCAAGGTCTATCGCTGAGCCATGAAGAGTCGCCCCCACCGGCGAACTCGATGATCCGTTGACGCTCGAGGGCGACGTCGAAAGACGTCGCCCTCGCTTTCCAGCACGCAACGCCAGCAGGGGAATGCCCGCCGCATGACGCCTCCAACGCCCGTACCGCTCACAACGCTTGGCCGTGCGCGTTCCAAGGGGGGGCGCGTCGCCTGGGAAGGGCTCGTTCGCGCGTCGCTCATGGCGTGCGCCTCCTTCTCGATTCTCGTCACCTTCTCCATCATCATTGTTCTCTTCCAGCAGACCGCCGGATTCTTCGGGGTCCATGGGGATGACACCCCCGGCTCGCCCAACCGCATCGCCAACGAAACACGCCTCAAAGTCGCGAACCGCGATTCCATCGGGCTCAACGAAATCCGCGTCGCCCAGCCCGGCGACAAACTCATTCGCTACGTCGAACTCGCCGGACCCGTAGGAGCATCCCTCCAGGATCTCTCTCTTGTCATCCTCTCCGGTCGCGGCGCGGCCGGAGAGTCCGGAGTCATCACCGCGGCGATACCACTCGATGGACAGTCGCTCGGAGAACGCGGCTACTTTCTCATCTCCCCGACAACCACCGTCTTCGGCGCCCGACCCGATCGCGTCGAGCCCCTCGATCTCGATGATGATGACAATCTCACCATCCTCCTCGTCCGCGGGTTCTCAGGACAGCCCGATCAGGATCTCGACGCCGATAACGACGGTCGCCTCGATCGCACGCCCTGGACCGAAGTGATCGATGACATCGCGCTCGTCCGCTTCCCGACGCCCGACCAGCAGAACAACGCCGCCAGCGTCTATTCCGACACGCGCGTCGGCCCCTTCGACTCCAATTATCTGCCCCTCCACGTCCTTCGCCATCCCACAACCGGTGAATGGCGAATGGGCGCCGTCGCTTCAACCCATGTCACATTCCTCGGGTTCATCACAGGAACGGAATGGAACCCCCTCCTCGGCGCGGAAAAGCACTTCGGCGTCTGGCCGTTGATCGCCGGAACCGTTCTCGTCGCCACGATCGCAATGTGCATTGCCATCCCCTTCGGCCTCATCACAGCGATCTTCCTCAGTGAGTACGCCCCGCGCCGCCTGCGCGCCGTGCTCAAGCCCGCCCTCGAAGTGCTCGCCGGCATTCCGACCGTTGTCTACGGCTTCTTTGCCCTTACCGTCATCACCCCTCTGCTTCGCGAACTCAACTGGATGCTCCCTGCATCCCTCGAGTTCGGACCCTACAACGCGATGTCCGCCGGAATCGCCGTCGGCATCATGTGCCTGCCGATCGTTTCGTCTCTCTCTGAAGATGCCCTTCAGGCCGTGCCCCGATCGCTTCGTGAAGGCGCCTACGCCCTCGGAGGCACACGCTTCGATGTCTCCGTCAAGGTCGTCACACCCGCCGCGCTCTCCGGAATCGTGGCCGCCTTCCTGCTCGCCATCGCCCGCGCCGTCGGCGAGACCATGATCGTCGCCCTCGCCGCCGGCGGCGCCGCCCGGCTCACAGCCAACCCCGCCGACGAAGTCCAGACCATGACCGCTTACATGGTCCAGATCTTCCTCGGCGACGCCAGCAACTTCGGCCCCGAATACCTCTCCGCATACGCTGTCGGCGCCACTCTCTTCATCATCACCCTTATCCTCACCCTCATCGGCGGCAGAATCCTCAAACGCTTCCGGGAGGTCTACGAATGAGTCTCGGCCTCCAACAACTCGGCAAACCACGCGCCGGCCGCACACTGCAGAATCGCATCTTTCTCGCGATCTGCATCGTCGTCGCACTCACAACCCTCGGAACCCTCGCCGTTCTCCTTTCGTCGATCTTTTATCAGGGCGTAGGCAATCTCTGGGGAATCGACCGCGAGGCCCACCGCGAGCGCCTCGAAGACATCGCGTCCGAGGAGGCGTGGGCCGTCGTCGACCAGCGACTCGCCGGCGTTGCGCCCGACGAGTGGCCCGCGCTGCGCGATGAGAACGACCTTGAATCGTTTCTCGCCGGGGAACCCGCCGACGTTGTCGACGAAATCCTTCAGGATCTCTTCGCCGATCGATGGGGAGAACTCCGCGCGTCCCTTGAGAACTCCTTCGGCCCCGAATGGATGTCGATCAGCGTCGAGGTTCCACTCTCCACCAGGATCCACGCGTGGTTCGACAGCATTCGCGCGGTGCGCTTCCTCACAACGCCCCCATCGCGCCGCGCTGAAGATGCCGGACTCGAACCCGCGCTCTGGGGCACGATCTGGATCTGCGCCGTCTGCGGACTCACCGCCCTCCCCATCGGCGTCGGAACCGCCGTCTTCCTCGAAGAGTTCAAACCGAAGTCCAGGCGCCTCCGCCGTGCCCACGCATTCGTCGAACTCAACATACGAAATCTCGCCGGCGTTCCCTCGATCGTCTACGGCATCATCGGACTCACCGCCTTCGTCCAGATGTTCGCTTTCTTCGGCGTCGCCAACGAGCCGATCTACACATTCGGCACAAGAGATGACTGGTGGTACCTCCAGCTGCCCTTCGGCCGCAGCACCCTCGCAGGCGGCCTTACTCTGATGCTCGTCGT
>CAZTEE010000176.1:0-3895 GCA_964611775.1 uncultured Phycisphaeraceae bacterium
GGAGAATCGCGGGCGCATTCGCCTCGCGCCAGGCGCGAGCCGCGTCAACACCCGGGTCCGCCGACACCAACGCCGACACGATTGCGAGGAGCGCCGCGTGAATCATGGCTCACAGCCTAGCAAGCCCGCGATCGCTACCATGCAGCGATGAGTGATCCGTCCGAGCGTCGCCCGACGCAGCCCGCCGATCCGGGCATCATCCGTTGCGGCGTGATCGGCGTCGGACGAATGGGCCGCCACCACGCCCGCGTCTACACCGAACTGCCCGGCGCCAGTCTTGTAGGCGTCGCCGACGCCGACGAATCACGCCGCGACGCCGTCGCCGATCGTCACGGGTGCCCCGCGTTCGCCTCGGCGGACGACCTCCTCGCCGCGGGCGTGGACGCCGTGTCCATCGCTGCCCCGACCGTGCATCACTTGTCGATCGCCACGCCGATGCTGCGCGCCGGCGTCGCGTGCCTGATCGAGAAACCGCTCGCGGGGACTGTCGAAGACGCGCGGGCGCTCGCGGACCTCGCGCGCTCGACCGGCGCCGTGCTACAGGTCGGGCACATCGAGCGCTACAACCCCGCCGTGCGGGCGCTCGCCCACCTCCGGCACGAAGACGGCGTCGGGATCACCCCACGCTTCATCGAGGTCCACCGCGTAAGCCCGATGTCCTTCCGCAGCGTCGATGTCTCCGTCGTCTTCGACATGATGATCCACGACCTCGACGTGGTGCTGATGCTCGTCGGCGGCGTCGAGCCGACCGAAGTGCAGGCGGCGGGCGTCCCCGTGCTGACCGAGCACGCGGACATCTGCAACGCCCGGCTGCGCTTCGAAACCCCCGCCGGCCCGTGCGTCGCCAACATCACCGCCTCGCGCCTCGCGCTCAAGAGCGAACGCAAGATCCGCATAATCTCTGAGGACGCCTACGTCAGCATCGACTACGCCCGCAAGGCCGGGGTCGTTATCCGCAAGACCGCCAACGCGCCGCAACTCGAAGGCGTGCGCGATGCGCTCCGCGCCGGACGCGACCTGTCCGACCTCGACTATCAGAACCTGGTGGCGGTGGAGAACCTGGCGATCGACGACGCCGAGCCGCTGCGGATCCAGCTCGAATCTTTCCTCGACGCGGTGCGCAGCGGCCGACGCCCGGACGTGGACGCCGAGGCTGGCTTCGCCGCCGTCCGCACCGCGGAGCGCATCGACGCCGCCGCGCGCGAATCGTTAGCCGGGGCGTAACTCTGCGTCCGCCTCACTCCCGAGCCCGGCCTTATCCGGCCCGGTCGTCGGGTGCAATAATGAAACAATTTCTTACTCGCACGGGCGAGACGCCCGAACCACCGGCGCAGGCGACCGCGGCGCCCTGCCCGCCCGGCCGGCCCCTACGCGGTCTGGGAACCTCGGCGGTCGCCCCTATAGCCCACCCGCCGGTAAGATTGCGGCATGATCTGTCTCGACCACAACGCCACGACCAGGCCCGCTGACGCCGTCGTCGAAGCCATGCTCGAAGCCCTCCGCGAGCACTGGCACAACGCATCGTCCGTGCATCGGCCCGGGCAGCAGGCCCGCGCCATCATCGAGTCGGCCCGCGCGTCGGTCGCGGCCCTCATCAACGCCAAGCCCCGCGAGATCGCATTCACCTCGGGCGGGACGGAATCGCTGGACTGGTCGATCCGCGAACTGCTCGGCGCCGGCAAGGCCGCCGGTCGAAATGTTATCATCACCTCCAACGCCGAGCACTCGGCAGTCAAGCGCCTTGCTGTGCGCCTCGCCGAGACCGGGCAGGCCGAGCACCGCGTCGTGCCTGTCACTCCCGCGGGCGTGATGGATCTCGACGCGCTGGCGGGTCTGCTCGACGATCGCGCCGCAGTCGTCTGCACGCTCTGGGCTAACAACGAGACCGGCCTGATCAATCCCGTCGAACGCATCGGCGAACTCGCCCGCGCCGCCGGCGCATACTTCGTCTGCGACGGCACGCAGTGGATCGGCAAGGCGCCGACCGACGTCGCCGCGTTCGCCTGCGACGCCCTGACCATCGCCCCGCACAAGTTCCACGGGCCTAAAGGCGTCGGTGCGCTCTGGACGAGGCGCGGCCTGAACCTCCCCGCCCGCATGCACGGCGCGCAGGAATCCGGTAAACGCGGCGGCACCGAAAATACGCCCGGCATCGCCGGCTTCGCGGTGGCCGCCGACCTCGTACGCGCCTGGCTCGCCGATCCCACTAACATTAATTCTCTTGCCGCAATGCGCGATCGGTTCGAAGCGGGGGTCAAAGCCCGCGTCCCCGACGCCGTCGTCGTCGGGCGCGACTCGCTCCCGCCCGGCGTCGAACCCGCCGACCGCCTGCCCAACACCACAAATATCGCATTCCCCCGGCTCGGCGCCGAGGCTCTCGTTATAACAATGTCCGAACGCGGGCTGTGCGCCTCGGCGGGCGCCGCTTGCAGTTCGGGGTCGCTCGAACCTTCCGCCGTCCTCCGCGCGATGCACATCCCCGAAGAAATCGCCGTCGGGGGCATCCGCTTCAGCCTGTGCCGGGAGACAACCGACAGCGAGATCGACCGCGCGATCGAGATCGTCGCGGAGTCGGTCGCGCGTGTCCGCGACGCGACCGCAGCGGTTCTTTCCTGAGCCGGGCCGAGCCCGGCGCGGCTGCTGACCGCAACAATATAACAAAGTGTTGTCCGCACGAGCGGGACGCCCGCGCCGCTGCTCCCGGCCCCCGTCTCCCCTGGGAGAGGGCCGAGGAGAGTGACTAAACGGCGCCGATCACCGGTTGTTTCTCTGTGAAATCCGCGCGAGTGTCGCTGTTCGCGCTCGGCTCGCCGAGCAGTGCCACCCCGGAGACGCGCCTCCCCAGAAACGAGCGATGCGCCAAACATATGCACAAATTACAATCTAGGCCGAGTCGGGTTCACGCGTCGGTGCGGTCGATCACGGCGTACCGCTCGCGCTCGCCCCGGCCCCGGAGTGGGTAGTCCTTCCTCAGCGGGTGGGCGGGGTAGTCCTTCCACGTCAGGATCCGCCGCAGGTCCGGGTGGTTGCGGAAGCGGATGCCGAACATGTCGAAGACCTCGCGTTCGGGCCACTCGGCGCCGGGCCAGAGTTCCGTCACGCTGTCGAGGTAGAGCGCGGGGTCTTCCTCGATGCCGTCGGTCGGGATGCTCGGATCGAGGAACACCTTGACGAAGAACCGGTCGTCCCGGCTGTAGGCGCAGAGGTTGTAGATCACCGCGAATCGGCCCGCGGTCGGCGCCGGGTACCCGAGGTAATCCGCACCGATCACATCCGATAGGAAGTTATATGCGCACCTCGAGTCGTCGCGCAAGAAACGCATAACGCAAAGCAGGTCGCCCGGCTCGACGATCAGCGTCGATTGCCCGCGGAACTCCGTCCCGCGGAAGCGGATGTCGGGGAACGCCGCCTTGACGACGGCGAATGTCGGGTGATCGAGCGTGGGTTTCAGCGGCGTGGTCAATGTTTCGCTCCGTATCCGGCGCCGCAGTCTACCCGCGCCCGCCGCCCGCCGCGACAGTCCGTCGCGTCCGCTTCGGTTATGCGCTGCGGGCGAGCCGGGCGACCGGCCGATCAAACCCTCCCCGGACGCGGAGCGGCCGAGACAACGGAGGCTCTGAACATGGTCGCAACGCTCACGTCGCTACTTTCGCACCGCCCGCGCACACTCGACGCCGGCGCCGCCGATCCCGAGAGGGACCGCATCGTCGAAGGCATCCGCTCGTTGAACCCGACAGCGAGCCGGGATTTCCTCGGCTCCTTCCGGCCCGCGGCGCTGAGGCTGTACCTGGCTCACCTAGCGGCGACGGCGAACAACCCGCGCGGCCGGGGCGCCGTCTGGGTCCGACCCGCCGACACCCCCGCCATCATCACACGCATCCAACGCGACTGAACA
>CAZTEE010000177.1:0-3872 GCA_964611775.1 uncultured Phycisphaeraceae bacterium
CGGGTAGCGGGTATGCACGCCTTCGGATCGCTCGAAGAGCACGGCCTTCGCCGACGGGTGCGCCACCTCGTGCGGCCGGATCGCCCGCCACATCGAGGAATCCTGCTCCAGCGGATCGACGAAATGCTCCGGGCCGGCCATGAACGTGTGCGAATAGAAGTAATCCGCCGAGAGATCGACCGTCCCTGTCGCCCACACGGACGCGGCCTCCCTCGGGAGCGAAGGGCTCCTGTAGATTTCCGGCGTCGGTGCGTCGCCGATCGACACAAGGTAGTACGGCCAGTGCGTGTCGTTGGTGAAATATGAGAAACCTATCCCCGCGATCCCCGACGGCGACCCATTGAGCCATACAACCACATACTCGGAGGGAGGCTCGTATCGCCCGGCGCCGAGCGTCGAGCCGGTGACCGCGCCGTGCTTCGCCAGCGGGTACTCGCCGCGTTCAGCCGCGTGCGTCTCGAATCGCAAAGCGTGCGTCCGAACATTGGTGAGCGATTGCGCGTGCTCCGCTGCGGCGCGCATGCTCCGGAGCGCGGGGAGCGAGATCGCCAGCAGCAACCCGACGATCGCGATTGCCACGATCAACTCGAGAAGCGTCACGCCCGTGCGACTCACTCGATGATCGGTCGTCGATCTCATAACCATGAGCGTATCTCCCCCCCCCGGCAAAGTCAAGACCGATTTGCGGCATTTTTGCAAATACAGCGCCCCCTCGAAACGATGACATCCCACAAAAGCCTGATAACATACGCGCATGGGACGAATGGCACAGATCGGCGCGACTCGAGGCGGGATCCCGGCGGTTTTAGTGCTGGCCGCGTGGGTCGCGGCGGGGGCGATCGCGCAGCCTTGCTCGCCGGGGTGGGACGAGGTGTTCGATCCCGCGCCAGCGGGCGCGGTGCTGGCGCTGCACGCGCAAGACGGGGCGCCGACGCCGGGCCTGTTCGTCGGCGGCTCGTTCACGGGGATCGCGGGCGCGGACATCGCGCGGCTCGTGATCTATGACGGAAATATATTTGCACTCGCCGGCGCCGGCCCGGACAACACGGTGCATGTTATATCTCCGACAGAGGCCGACGTTCTCGTCGCGGGCCGGTTCGGTTTCATCGGGGACACGCCCGCGCCCCGGGTCTCGCGCTGGACGGGGTCGGCGTGGATCCCGCCGGCGGTCGGCCCGAACGGGGATGTTCTCGCAGCGATCGACGCCGGGGCCGCGGGGGCTTATTACGTCGCGGGGAGTTTCAACGCTGCGGGCGGTGTGTCGGCGGCGGGCGTCGCGCTGCACGTTGGTGAAGCATGGTCGGCGCTCGGAACCGGGCTTCAAGGCGGGCAACGCGCGGGGTCGGCGCTGGCCCGCCTCGGCGGGCTGCTCTTCGTCGGCGGGTCGTTCCTGGGCGCGGGGGGGATACCTTCGCCGAACGTCGCGGCCTGGAACGGGTCGGGATGGGCCGCCGCGGGCGCGGGGCTGAACGGGATCGTTCGCGCGTTCGAGATATTCAACGGCGAACTGATCGCCGGGGGCGACTTCACCGCGAGCGGGGCGCAAGCAATATTTCATCTGGCGCGATGGACGGGCGCCGGCTGGGCGCCGTTCGCCGGCGGCGCGAACGGACCCGTGCGGACGCTGCGCACGATCACGCTGCGAGCGGGCGATGTCCTCGTCGCCGGGGGCGCGTTCACACAGATCGGCGGCGTCGCGGCGGATCGGGTCGCGGTCTACGACGGCGCCGATTGGACGGCGCTGGGCGCCGGCTCGCCCGCGGTGGTCAACGCCGCGGCCATGTTTGAGGATCAACTTTACATCGGATCGGCCGCGACCACGCCGACCGGATCCCAGGCGTCGGCGTTGCGGCGATGGAGGCTCTGCGACGCGGGCGTCGCGGGCGATATCAACGGTGACGGCGTGGTCAATGGGACGGATCTCCTGCTGCTGCTCAATCAGTTCGGAGGCCCCGGGAACGCGGACCTCAACGGTGACGGCGTGGTCAACGGGACAGACCTGCTCCTGCTGCTCAACGCTTTCGGGACGTGAGCCGGCGTGTCCGATCGACGCCCGCGCGGGACATGCGGGACGGATACATGAAAGAGATAATCCTTAATCGGGAACAAATCCCGCCCGGGGATGAGGTTCGGGCGGGATGCGTTCAATGCCCAGGGATGAAATCCCTGGGCCTCGGGTTTGGTTCTCGGTGCGGGCGGGGCTGGAGCACGGGCGAGACGCCCGTGCCACTGGGGTCGTGCCATTAGGGCGTGGGGCTTCGCTTCGGGTAGTGTGTGGTGGACCGACTGAAGAAGAAGGAGGCGGACTATGTGGGTGATTATTGTGCTGATGGCGGGTCTGGTCGTGGCGGGCGCGATCCTTTCGACGATGGCGGGGGCGCCTAGACAGTTCAGGCCCGTGATCGGCGCGGGTGCGCTGCTCGTCGTGCTGCTGGCGGTGTTCGTAAGTTCGTTCCGCTTCGTGGGCGAGAACGAGGTCGGGATCGTGATCCGCAACGTCGGGGCGCCGTTGCCCGCCGGGAAGATCATCTCGACCGGCGGCGAGAAAGGCCCGCAGGCGAGAATCCTCTCGCCCGGCTGGCATCCCTGGCTCTGGCCGGTGATCTTCGATCTCAATCTTGTGCCCGTGGTTGACATCCCCGAGGGTTCGATCGGAGTGCTGACGGCGCGCGACGGGCGCCCGCTCCCCGAAGGCCTGGTCTACGCACCGGAATGGTCCGACGACGATTTAGATCGCATGCTCGACGCGGAGTATTTTCTGACGGACGGCGGGGGCTTCGGCGGGCCGCAGACTTCCGTCCTCCGGCCCCGCAAGTACCGCATCAATACACGCCTGTTCAATGTAGAGATCAAGCCGCTGACCAATGTCGCTCCCGCGACGGTCGGCGTGGTGAAGTCCAACGTCGGCCCGGCGCGCAGCGACGAGACCGCGCTCGTAGATCGCGGGCAGCGTGGCATATGGCGCACGCCGCTCGCGCCCGCAGAGTACTACCTCAACCCCGACGCCTACGAGGTCCGCACGGTCTCGACCGCGACGCGCATCGTCCGCTTCGCCAAGGGAAGCCGGGACGGCGAGGAACGTGAGATCACCGTGCGTTCCAGCGACGGCTTCACCTTTCCCGTGGACGTGCGCGTCGAGTTCGAGATCCTCCCGTCCGAAGCGCCTCTTGTGGTGTCTACTCTCGGCGGGGACGGGGACGCGCTCGCGGACGTGCTCAACTCTGTCGTCCGCGCCGCGTTCCGCAACAACGCCGAGGCCGTCAAGGCGCTCGACTACGTGCGCCAGCGTTCACAGCAGGAAACGCAATCCCTGGCCATGATCGGGAACGACATGGCGAAAGTCGGCGTGACCGTCACGGGCGTCCGCATCGGCGACGTCGGCGACGAGGAGACGCTCGGGCTTCTGCTCAAGACCCAGACCGACCGCGAGATCGCGCTACAGGAGCAACTCACATTCCAGGAACAGCAGCGCGCCGCCGAGCAGCGCAAGGCCCTCACGCGAACCCAGCAGGAGGCGGAGGAAGAACGGCGTCTGGCGACCGCGCAGTACCAGGTCCAGATCGCCGAGCAGCGCAAGCAGGAGCGCATCATCGAGGCCCAGGCCCAGGCCGAGGCGATCCGCGTCGAGGCCGATGCGCAGGCCCAGGCTTTCCAGGTGATCGCGGCTCAGATCGGCGCGGGCAACGCCGCCCTCATCGAACTTCTTAAGATCATCGGCGAACGCGGCATCCAGATCACGCCCCGCGTCATGGTCAGCGGGCACAACGGGTCGGGCGCCAATGCCGAGACGACCGCGCTGATCGGGACGATGCTCGATTCGATGCTCAGCCGGGACGAGACGCCGGCGGCGCCGGGCTCGCGCTGATTCGGAG
>CAZTEE010000178.1:0-3844 GCA_964611775.1 uncultured Phycisphaeraceae bacterium
TCCGCTCGTCGTACCACGCCGACATGCAGGTGGACCAACTGGTGGGCCGGGACAAGGAGTCCTACGACCGCCTGCAAAGCCTTCTGGGGCGTGCGGCGACGTGACACACATACTCGATGAGGCGGCGAAACACACCGCCGGCTTGAAATGTTAATTTACAGCGACGCCGAGTTCTGGCGCGCCTTCTCGGCTCGCGCGATCCCGGTCGCCGAGTTCGGGCACGCCGCCCACCTCCGCGCGGGTTACCTCTGTCTCCTCAAATTCGGTCCGGGCGGCGCGCTCGACGCCGTGCGTGACGGCCTGCGTGAGATGCTCGCCGCCGCTGTCGCACACGGCTACGACCCGCCCGTCGGCTATCACGAGACCATCACCGTCTTCTGGCTCCGCATGATCGCATCTCGGCTGCTCCCCGATGAACCGCGCGACTCCGCCGCGTTCTTCAGCGATCACCCGGAACTTCTAGACAAACATCTCATTGCGAAGCATTATTCGAAACAACACCTGATGAGCGACGACGCCCGGACCCACTTCGTCGAGCCGGACCGCGCACCGTTGCCCGCCGCCATCCCGGCCATCGACCCCAATCTCGCCGCCGACTGTTGACACCGCACGGTCCGGCATCGACGATCCCGCGATGCACCCCATGCTGCTGTGGACCGGCCTTCTCGCGCTCGCCTACCTCGCCGGGTCGATCCCGTTCGGCCTGTTGATCGGATTCGCCAGAGGAGTGGACATCCGCGCGCACGGGTCGGGCAACATCGGCGCGACCAACGCCGGCCGAGTCCTCGGCCGGACCGTCGGCGGTATCTGCTTCGCGCTCGACGTGCTCAAGGGCGCCGCGCCCGTCGTCATCGCGGGCGTAACCATGAAAGTCTGGGGCGACGCCACGCCGATTCCCGCCGACGCCGCCTGGTGGACCGCGATCGCCGCCGCCGCGATTCTCGGCCACATGTTCCCCGTCTGGCTCGGGTTCAAAGGCGGCAAAGGCGTCGCGACCGGTTTCGGCGCGCTCGCCGCGATGTGGCCGATCGTCGCGCCCGCCGCGTGGGGAGCGCTGGCGGTCTGGCTCGTCGGGGTTCGCATGACTAAGTATGTCGGCGTCTCCTCGTGTGCCGCCGCCGCGCTCCTACCCATCTTCGCGACGATCTCCGCGATCGCGCTCGGCGACCCCGCGACGCCGACACTTTCAAGAATCATCGCGGTCTGGCCCGCGGTCGCCGCGGTCTCGGCTCTCGCCGCCGTCGTCATCTGGAAGCATCGCGGGAACATACGCCGAACGATCGCGGGGACCGAGCCTCGCACGTATCTTCTCGGCGGACGCCCGAAGCATCCCGCCTGAGACTCACTGGTATCCCCCGGCGTCGCCGACCCGCAGCAGAAGTACCCAGATCGAGAGGAGCCGACCATGCGTGCGTTGATCCGCCTGTCCCTAGTCGCGGCGTTGCTGACGCCGATCTCCGCGTGCCTGCACGCCCAGCCCGCGACCCCGGCGCGTCCCGCCGACGCCGCCGACGCTAATGACTCCGGGACGATCAGCGTCACCAATCATTCGATCCGCCTCGACGGAAGGACGCTCAACTACACCGCCGCCGCCGGCTTCATGCCCATGAAGTCCGAGACCGGCGAGCATCAGGCGAACATCTTCAACATCGCCTACACGCTCGACGGCGTCGCCGACCCCGCAACCCGCCCGGTCATATTCATCTTCAACGGCGGGCCCGGCTCGTCGTCCGTCTGGCTGCACCTCGGGACGGCGGGTCCGATGCGCGTCGAGATGGGCGACGACGACGGCGCCGCCCCGCTCCCGCCCGGGCGCCTCATCGAGAACGAAGGGACCTGGCTCGGCGTCGCCGACCTTGTTTTCATCGACCCCGTCGGGACCGGCTACTCCCGGCCCGTCGGCGACAGCAAACAATCCGACTTCTCCGGCCTGGACAATGACGCCCGCTCAGTCGCCGAGTTCATCCGCCTCTGGACTACCAAAAACACCCGCTGGACCTCGCCCAAGTTCCTCTCCGGCGAGAGTTACGGCACGACCCGCGCCGCCGCCGTCACGCGCCGGCTCCAGCAGCAACATAATATGTATATCAACGGCGTCATCCTCATCTCCTCTATCCTCGACTTCCAGACCGCCCGCTTCGACACCGGCAACGACCTCCCCTTCGTCCTCTTCCTCCCCACCTACACCGCGACCGCGTGGAAGCACGGCCGGCTCGGCGCGGACCTCCAGCGCCAGCCCATCGAACGCGTCCTCGAAGAAAGCCGACGCTTCGCTATCGACGAATACCTCCCAGCCCTGGCCCGCGGGGACGCCCTCACCGGCGCCGACCGCGACCGCGTCGTCGAGCGCGTCGCCCGTTTCACCGGCCTGACCAAAGATTACATCGAACGCTCTAATCTCCGTGTCGAGATCGGCCGCTTCACCAAGGAACTGCTCCGCGACCGGCGCCGAACCGTCGGTCGGCTCGACTCGCGCTTCACGGGCATCGACCGCGACTCGGCGGGCGAGCGGTTCGAGTTCGACCCGAGCCTCGCGGCGATCAGCGGCGTGTACACCGCCGCCCTGAACGACTACGTCCGCCGATCGCTCCGCTTCGAATCCGATCTGCCCTACGAGATCCTCACCGGTCGCGTGCAGCCCTGGCCGTACAGCCCGTCGACGCGGCAGGGGTACGCGAACCTCGCCGAGGAACTCCGCCGGGCGATGACCCAGAACCCGCATCTGAAGGTTCACGTGGCGAACGGGTATTACGACCTGGCTACACCGTTCTTCGCCACCGAGAACACCTTCGCGCGGATGGCGCTCGACCCCGAACTCAGCGACAACGTGACGATGAGTTATTACGAGTCCGGGCACATGATGTACATCCACATCCCGTCGCTCTTGAAGCTACGCGCCGAGGTCGAAGGTTTCGTCCGCGGCGCGATCAGCGACTGACCGGCGTCACCCGACGCCGGATCACGCGCAATGAGTTCACCGCGAAGAGGTGCTCCCACTCGCCCCCGGCGATCAGTTCGTTGTAGAACCGGGTCACGCCTTCCCACGCGCCCACGTCGTGCAGTGCTACGAACCCGCCCGCCGAGACGTGCGGCGTCCATAACTCGAAGTCCCGCCTGCTCATCTCGTAGGAGTGATCTCCGTCGATGAAGAGCACCCGGATAGGCCCGTCCCATTCACGCCCGGCGTCATCGGACGCGGCTCGTATCGGCCGGACTTCATCGAACAGCCCGACGCTTCGAAGATTGCTCTCGAATCGTCCGAATGTCGTCCCGGTCGCGGCGATCTCCGGGCACGGATGAGTCCCTCCCGGCTGGTGCTCGGGTGATCCGGTGAAGTGATCCACCGCGACGACTTGCCCGCGCCCGGCTCTGCGTGATCCCTCCGCGAGCCACGCCGTGGACCGCCCCATGAAACTCCCGATTTCCAGCGCGACACCATCGGCCTCGGCGTGCTCGGCGAGCAGCAGCAGCGCGTATCCCTCAAGATCGTGCAGATAGCCCTGTATCACGCCGAACCTCTGGCTGCACCGGGCAAAATCGATCAATGAACCCAGCCGAAGCCCGACCGCGGCGACGCCCCCGTCATTAACGATCGGCTGTTCCTGATGAAGCGCGGAATGCGCGTGGAGTGTCGTCATCGGATTCTCCGTTCCCGCCGGGTGATCTCGCCCGGCTCCCGTCCCATCGACGCCCGGGCGCCGACGCCTGCACAATCGCCGCGACGCCGCTGACACCGCTGGCGACCCGCGCCGTGCGCCGCTATCCTGCCCGGCCCATTTTCGGAGGTTCCCCATGGCTACGACCGGCGTGGTTTCCCAGGTCATCGGCTCGACGTTCGACGCCC
>CAZTEE010000179.1:0-3797 GCA_964611775.1 uncultured Phycisphaeraceae bacterium
GCTCTCGCCCGGTCGGCTCGACATGATCGACACCGATGCCAGCCTCTTCACCGTCGCCGTGTCATACCGCTACAGCCATTCGTTTCTCGCGGCGCCTCGCGTCTGGAGCGGTGATCCCGCACCGCCGACTACGGACATCGGACCGATCCGCCTGAGCGACCCGGCGTTCCCGTCACAGAAAGTGCTCTTATTCGACAGCGACCGATCGTACCTCCGTCAAGCGCCGAAACCCACGGACCCCAGGCCGTTGCTCTTCGCTGACGGCGCCGCGAACGCGCGTCTCGACGCCGAGGCCGCCCCGGGCGTCCCAAACCCGCTCAACTCAAACAGTCAAATTCATTATCACAACACCCCCGACGGCGTGCTCGGGCGCGACTTCTAAATACTCACAGGATTCAGCGTGATCAATCCAAGCACCAACACCGCAATACGAACACGAACCCTCTACCTCCGCACCGTCGCCGCCGGCGTCGTCGCTGTCGTCGGCGTCTTCCTCGCGTGGCGCGCCATCGGGCCGGTCGGCGCGCCCGCTCCCCCCGCAACGGGCGCGCCCACGCCGATCCCCGAGTCCGCGATCCCGCTCCCGGCGTCGCTGCGCGACGAGATCACACCCGCATCCCGGTCGGACATCGCCGCCGCCCTCGGTCGGGCCTACTCCAACCAGCGTGTCGCTCTGCCCGCGACGATCCGCGATCTCGACGCTGCGTTCGAGCACGCCGCCCGCGTCGCGTCGATCTATCTGACCGCCGACCTCGATTCATACGCCGGGTACCTCGCGGAGACCGGCGCGCAGTCCGCGATCAACGCCGACGACCCCGACCTCCGCGAACGCACCCGGCAGCGTTGGCGCTCGATGTCAGCGCCGATCGCGCTCGGGTCAGCGTCTCTCGGCGACGCCGTCGCCCGCCTCCGCTTCGATCGCGGCGCCGAAGTCGAACAGCCCTGGATCGGCTACCCATCGCACATCGACGCCCCCTCGCGCTACAACATGCCCGCCGACCCCGCAGCCGGCGGACTCACCATCGTCGAGTTCCTTGTCCCCGTCGCGTACCAGTTCGAATCCTCGCAAGGCCCGGTCTGGTGGGGCGTCTGGCTAGCCCAGCGGCCCGGCTCCAACGACTGGCGCATCTACCGTTCCGTTATCTACGACAGCATCGGGATCAACGCCGGCGTCGCGCCCGGATTCTGAATCAGAACACCCGCCACCGCTGAATGCTTCGCACATGCGTCATCATCCCCAACGCGGCGTCACACTCATCGAGATCCTGATCTCGATCGGTGTGATCGGCGCGCTCATCGGGATCGCGTTCCCGGCGCTCATGTCCGCGCGAGCGGCGGGCGGGCGCGTCGCCAGCCTCGCCAACGCTCGCGCCGCAGCGCTCGCCATCGACGCCCATCGCGCCGCGAACAACGACACGTACCCAACCATCCTGCCGAATGTGGACTACCCGACCGACCCCACCGGCGCACAGCGCATCTTCAACTCCGACAACGCCGCCGCCCGTTGGAGCTCGCGCATACGCTGGTGGGCGGTCATCGCAAGCACCACGCCGACCGACGCCCTCCGGCAATGGCTTATCAGCCCCGGCGTCGATCCCGACGACGGTTTTCTAGTTTCTTATCACTACTCCAACTCGTTCGTCGCGGCGCCGCGGCTCTGGCGCGACGACTTCGACGGCTCGCACGACGTGCTCCGCCCCGTCCGCGGCTCCGAGGTCGCGCACCCCTCGAATAAAGCCCTCGTATGGGACGACGACCTCGCATACGAACCGCGGAACCTCGTCGAGTCCCTCGGCCGCGCTCGCCTCCCCACGCCGATCGCCTTCGCCGACCAGCACGCGGCGGCGCACCGAATCATCGACGCCGCCCCGGCAATCAGGAACGCGCTCAACACGAAGGAATGGGCCGGCGCCCGGCTGCACAACACCCCCGACGGCGTGCTCGGGCGCGATTACTGAAGACTCCCCCCTCACGCCGCCAGTCGCGCCGCCGGTTCGTCCACGCCGAGCATCCGCAGCCGGTTCAGCCCGTCGAGCGCCGCGACTTTATAACATTCCGCCAGCGTCGGATAGTTGAACACGGTCTCCGCGAAGTAATCGACCGTCCCGCCCAGCGCCAGCACCGCCTGCCCGATGTGCACAAGTTCGGTCGCGCCTTCTCCGATGACGTGAACCGCGAGCAGACGACGGCTCGACGGGTCGAAAAGAAGTTTCAGCAGCCCGGTCTCGTCGCCGAGGATCTGCCCGCGCGCGATCTCCCCGTACCGAGCAACTCCGATCTCGTACGGCGTGCGCGACGCCGTCAACTCCTCCTCCGTCGGCCCTACCATGCTTATCTCGGGGATCGTGTACACGCCGAACGGCGTCGCCGACACGGCGCACTCCACGCACTCGCCGAACATGTGCCGAGCCGCGGTCCGTCCCTGCTCCCGGCTCGTCGCCGCGAGTGCGGGAAAACCAACAACGTCGCCCGCCGCGTACACGCCCGGGACAGCGGTCTGAAAGTTACTATCGACCGCCAGGCGTCCGCGCTCGTCCGCCTGCAGCCCCGCCGCTTCGAGGTTCAGCCCGTCCGTGTTCCCCTGCCGACCTATCGAATACAAGAGACGATCCGCCGCGATCTCTTTCCCGCTGATTGTCACCGCTACGACGTACTGCCCGCGCCGCTCGATCGACATAACTTCCTCTTGAAAACGCATCTCCACGCCCCGGCTCCGCATGTGGTGGGCCAGCGTCAGGCGGATCTGCCGATCTACAAACTCGAGATAAGTATCGCGCTGGTTTATAAGAATTACCCGCGTCCCGAGCGCCGCGAAGATGCAGGCGTACTCCACCCCGATCACCCCGGCGCCGACGACGATCATCGTCCGCGGGATCGAGTCGATCTCAAGAATCTGGTTTGAATCAAGCACGAAGCGCCCGTCGAAGCCCATCCCCGGCGGGTGAGCGGGTCGCGACCCGACCGCTATCAGCACGTTCGCCGCGCGAAGCCGCTGCTCCTCGGCGCCGCGACGGACGACGATCTCGCCAGGCGCCGCGAACGACGCCGATCCCGCGACGATCTCGACCCCGTTGCGTCGCAACTGATCGCGCAGGACGCCCGTCTCGTGCCCGATGATCTTGGCGGTCGATCGCGTCAGGTCGTCGATCGTAACATCATCCTTCACCCGGTAGTGGGCGCCGTAGTGGGCCCGCTGGCGCATCCCGGTCAGATGCAATGTTGCTTCGCGGAGCGACTTCGAAGGTATGGTCCCGGTGATCGCGGCGGCGCCGCCCGGCTCGTCGGCGGCCTCGACCGCGACCACGCGCTTCCCAAGTTTCGCCGCCTGGATCGCCCCGAAATGCCCCGCCGGCCCAAGCCCGATCACCGCAAGGTCGTACCTGTCCATGCCCACATCCTCCCGCCCGCCGCCCGACGGAACTCCGTAGAACTATCGGCTCTCGGCGGGCGCCCGATCAGCCCCGGCAGGGCGACAAAAAAAATTACACAATGTCCGAAAATCCCTCTTGACAGCCCCTCCCCCCACCCCGCTATGTTGATTTCGACCCTGAAGTTCGGAGGCCACGAGGATGCCCAGACTTCGACTACCCAACGCCGTGTCCATGGTGATGCCGGACCTGCCCGGAAACAATGATCGTGCCTCCTTGCTCATGGCGACCGCACTCGTGAGGGTGACCGCTGTATGAGCGTGCAACGTGCCTACAAAATCGCAGTCGCCGGCTTCGTCGTTGTGGCGGCTTGGTACGTGGTGTGGCGCTTCGCGAACTTTTCTTTCGCGCCGCCGAGGATCGCGGATA
>CAZTEE010000180.1:0-3762 GCA_964611775.1 uncultured Phycisphaeraceae bacterium
GTCGCCGTCGAACAACAGCACCACCCGCGGGCAAAGCCGGCGGAGGATCCGCGCGTGCCCGGGCGTCAGGGCCGTCCCCAGCGTCGCCACCACATTCTCGAAACCCGCCTGATGGCAGGCGATCACGTCGGTGTAGCCCTCGGTCACGACGGCGAAGCCCTCGCGCTGGATCGACCGCGACGCGAGGTGCAGGCCGAAGAGCGTCGAGGATTTATCGAAGATCGGCGACTCCGACGAGTTCAGATACTTCGGCTCGTCTTCGTCGCGGATCTTGCGCCCGCCGAAGGCGATCGGACGCCCGGTCGCGTCGGCGATCGGGAAGATCAGCCGGTGGCGGAAGGCGTCGTAGGCGCCCCCGTCTTCGCGAGGCTTGGCCAGACCGGCGGCGACAAGCGTCCGTCGTTCGAACCCCCTTCTTTGGGCGGCGTTGACCAGCCCGTCCCACGAGTCCGCCGCCGCCCCGATCGAGAACCGCTCGACCATCTCGGGGCTGATCCCGCGTTTCGCGGCGAGGTCGCGGGCCGTCTTCCCCGCGGCGCCGTGCGCGTAGACGCCGAGGAAGAACTCGAGCGCGAACGCCGACGCCGCCCGCAGGTCCGCACGCGAATCGGTATCCCCGGCGTTCGCGTCCCCGGCGCCGGGCTTGCGCGGTGTCAGCGCGATGTTCGCGCGATCGGCCAGCAGGCGCAGCGCTTCGATGAACTCAATCTTATGAAACCCCATGACAAAGTCGATGGCGTTGCCCCCGGCGCCGCAGGAGAAGCAGTGGTAGATCTGCTTCGAGGGGACGACGTACATCGACGGCTTGTGGTCGTCGTGGAACGGGCAAAGCCCGACAAACTCGCGCCCCTTGGCGTGCAGGCGCACGTGCTCGGACACGGTTTGAACTATGTCCGTAGCGTCCAGCACGCGGCGTCGATCGTCGGGATGCTCGGACGATGCGTTCACTCGCTCCTCGGTGCGCTCGCGCGACACGCCGCCGACATCGGGCGTGATTCGGGAGATCGGGACAGACGTTCCGTGTTCAGGCGCTTCCCGCGCGTGGCCCAGGGACAAGGGCCGGGCGGGCGCTCGAAGTCGGCCGTGCGTGCGTGATCGTCCGGACGCGCGCGGCGTCGGGAGTGCGATCCATTGGTGCGGACACGATCGAGCGTGTGAACGCTATCGCGCCCGCGGGCGGGGTCAACTGCCCGGGCGTCAAAATCCGCAAAATCGTCCCGGATTGCCGAGTCGCCCGGGTCCGACCCCCGGGCGGTAGAATCCGCCCGCCATGAGGTCCGAGATTGTCTACACCGGGCGGGTCCAAGGCGTCGGCTTCCGCGCCACCGCCAAACGCCTCGCCGACGAGCACGCGGTCGTCGGCTGGGTCCGCAATGAGGCCGACGGTTCCGTACGCCTCGTCGCCGAAGGCCCCGCCGACCGCATCGACCGCCTGCGCCGAGCGATCCGCGATCGCCTCGGCGACTTCATCAGCCGCGAGGACGTGACCCTCGAAGGCGCCGACACCGGCCGCTACGCCGGGTTCGAGATCCGCTGACGCCGAACCTTCGGGAGCCGCTGGGTGCTGATCCTCTTCGACATCGACGCGACACTCCTGTCCACCCAGCGCGCCGGCGTCCTCGCCATGGGAGACGCCGGGCGCGAACTCTTCGGCCCGGAGTTCGATGAGCAAGTCATCGACTACGCCGGTCGGCTCGATCCACTCATCATCGCCGACCTCCTCCGCGCCCACGCCCGGCCCGTCGGCGCCCGCGAGATCGAAATCTTCCGGCACGGTTACCGAAAGCATCTCTTCGATAGGTTGAAATCGCCGGGCGTGGCGCGGGCGCTCCCGGGCGTCCCCGAACTTCTTGACGCCGTGGAGCACGTGGAGGGAGTGACCATCGGCCTGTTGACGGGCAACTACGCGGACACCGGCGCCGGGAAACTCGCCGCTGCGGGCATCGATCTGGGCCGGTTCGCGGTGCGCGTCTGGGGGGACGAGTCGCCGATCGACCCGCCGGCGCGCGAGCACCTGCCCGGAGTCGCGCTCGATCGGCACGCTGCAATGGCGGGATCGCGACTGCCGGGCGAGCGCGTGCTGATCATCGGCGACACGATCCACGACGTGGCCTGCGCGCGGGCCCACGGCTGCCGATCGCTCGGGGTCGCGACCGGGAAGTACACGCGCGATGAACTGCTTGCCGTCGGCGCCGACCGCGCCGAGGCGGACCTGACCGACACCCGGGGGCTTCTCGAATGGATCACAACGCCGATGCGATCGACGCCTACGCCGACCTGACCGCGCCCGCGACGCCCGCCGCCGTCGCGCCGCTCGCCGACGCCGAGCGCATCGCCTCGCTCGACGTGCTCCGCGGCGTCGCGGTCCTGGGCATCCTCGCGATGAACATCTCCATGATGTCGGCGCCTTTCATCGCCTACGGGAACCCCCACTGGGCCGGGGGCGAGTCGCGCACGGATTTCTTCGTCTGGCTGTTTAATCATATTATATTCGACGTGAAGATGATGTCGATCTTTTCGATGCTCTTCGGCGCCGGGATCTTGGTTTTCACCCAGCGCGCCGAGAAACGCCGCCCGTCCGCGGCCGGCCTGTACTACCGCCGGATGGGCCTGCTGCTGGTCCTCGGCCTGATCCATGCGTATTTCATCTGGGTCGGCGACATCCTCGTCGCCTACGCGCTGTGCGGGATGATGCTCTACCCGCTCCGCCGCATGTCGCCGGGCCGGCAGATCGCGCTGGGCGTGGCGCTGATGCTCGTCGCGACGCCGATCGGGCTGCTCCAGGGATGGGGGATCGGCTACATGCGCGACGCCGCGACCGAGGCGACCGCCGCCCTCGACGCGGGGGAAGAACTTTCGGAAGATCAGCGGGCCGCGATCGAAGCATGGGAAGAACCGAGCGCGTTCTTCGATCCCTCCCCCGACGACATCGAGCGCGAGCTCGCGGCCCACCGCGGCGGATGGGCCGGGATCACCGTCTACCGCGCGCCGATGGCGCTCTCGTTCCAGACTTTCTATTTCATAACATGGGGTATGTGGCGCGCCGGCGGGATGATGCTCGTCGGGATGGGGCTTTATAAACTCGGCGTCCTCAGCGCCCGGCGGTCGAGCCGCTTCTACGCGCTCGGCGCGCTCGCGGGGTACGCGGCCGGGCTGCCCGTCATCGCCGTCGGGGCGCAGCGGATCATCGCGCACGACTTCGACATGGTCGCCGCGTTCTTGATGGATTATCAGTTCAACTATGTCGGGAGCATGGCCGTCGCGTTCGCGCACGTGTGCGTGGTGATGCTGGTGTGCCGATCTGGCGCGCTGGCGGGGGCGCGCCGGACGCTCGCCGCCGTCGGACGCATGGCCCTGACGAACTATCTCATGCAGTCCGTCATCGCGACGACCATCTTCTACGGCTACGGGTTCGGGCTGTTCGGGTCGGTCGATCGGCTCGGGATGATGGCGACCGTCGCCGGCGTCTGGACCGCGCAACTTATATACAGCCCGATCTGGCTCCGATCGTTCCGCTTCGGCCCGGCGGAGTGGCTCTGGCGCTCGGCCACCTACGGCAAACCCCAGCCCATGCGCCGCGAGTGAACACCGCTAAGCCCCGGCATGAATTCCCCGGGCATTACGCGCGTCGCGCGATCCAACCCCAGCACCGCGTACCCCTTTGCCCGGCCGTCGTGCGAGGGACAGTGGATCGGCTGCCGCGGCAATGAAGGACTAGCTCTTCCTGCCCATCGCACGCACGCCTGCCCGCGTTCGCGGTTC
>CAZTEE010000181.1:0-3701 GCA_964611775.1 uncultured Phycisphaeraceae bacterium
TGGGCTGACGCCGTCGCGTCCGTGTCGCACGCGCCGATCAGGCCGCAGGGCGTCTGACCGGTGACGAAAGTGAACGCGGCGCCGCCGACGACCGCGACCCACGCCACGGCCACAACCGAGGAAACGAGTGAGGCGCCCTTGCGATGTCCGAACATGTTGCGATCTCCGTAAATCGAGTTTCTGCTGATCACCACCGATCCGCCTGGAGCGGGAGGCCGACGCCCCACTGCGGGGCGTCTCGATGTGCCGGGGTATGGATCGGCTCTCGAACGTTATACCACAACGGGCGCCCTCGCGATTCAAGATTTCCTCGACTTTGCCGCGGATTGTGGCCGCGGATTGTGATGATTCCGCCCGGCTCTGCGCCCGCTACGCAATCCCCCCTTTCGGCCGATCCGGCACGATCACGCCGCCGCACGGGCGTACACCCCGTCTACAACAGCTGTTAACACCTCGACTGCGTCTTTAGGCAGGTCGCCAGCCCCGGAAAGCAGCGCCTCTGCCTGTGCCGACGGGGCTAGAAAATCCGCCCGGGTTGGAGTGTCAGCGAGGAGCCAGCAAGTCAGGGCAGCGTCGAGCGGGCCGATCATCTCTGTCGCCGATCCCGCCGCGCTGCCGATCTCGAACTGGCAGTGCAGGGCGTGCTCGGCGCGATCCAGAGCGAGGTAGAGCGGGGTGAGTGGGTCATAGTCGGGTCGATCGGCTCGAAGCGTCGCGGCTTCGGAGACGATCGGCCGAAGCCCGGCGATCGCCGCGGCGGTGGGGACCGCGTGACCGAACGAGCCGTTGTCCCGCTGGAGTTCCGTCAGTCGCCGGGCCGGCCCCTCTGCGGCCCGGCTGATCGCTCCGGCGAACTCCGCTAGCCGTCGCGACGCTAGCCCCAATGCCACGACCTCCGCCCACTCCGGATCGCACAGCCGAAGCCGGGCCGACAGCGGCAACGGTCGGCCGTTGTCAAGCACGTCCTCGATCAGGCGGGCGTGGTCGCCTCGTTCGACGAGCATCTCGATCCGTCGCGGCGTGAGCATGCGGGCCTCCGTTCCAGGACGCCGGCATTGTACGGGTATTGATCGGGTGTGTCAAGCCGTTTGATCGGGTTTTGTTCGCGCCCCCGCGACGACACCGGAGCGGGCGGCGCGCCGAGCCGGGTTAACGCTCGATCCGATCCAGGATGGCCCGTATAGCCGGGGGCGGCGCCATCGGCTCGCCGGTTATCGCCGCCAGCACGCCCTCGCCGGGCAGGAGTCTCAGCATCGACCGATGGTTCGCGTGCACGCGGACGATCTCCGCGCCGTCGAGCCGCGCAGACGCCGCGGGCACGACCCCGTCGCCGACCGTTCGACTCAAGGCACGCACGACCCCCGCGGCGTCCTCCCCGGCGCCGCTCAGCCACCGCCGCGCGAAATCGGACTCGAGCAGATCGTCCAGATTGTTTCGTTCGTCAGGCGCCATCTCGGCGACGACGCAGGTGATCGCGACGTTGCGCGGGTACGGACGCGCGTTGAGTTCGCGCAGGAACGCGGACCCGATCTCGAGATCGCGCCCCGCCTGACCGGCGCCGTCGGCGAGGAAGCCCGCGAGGTCGGCGGGGTCGCCGGTTCTTGCGAATCGCAGCGCGTGCTCGCGCACCTCCGCGATCAGCCTCAGCGACGCGACCGGAGAACCCTCGTTCGGCGTACCGCAGAGAACCAGCTCCGGGACCGCGGGGAGCGACACGTCGGCGGTTGCGGCGTCGCCGTTGTAATATTTATCCCGGGTCAGAACGTCGCGCGCCGCCAGCCCGCCCATCGAGTGCGCGACGATCGAAGCCCGCTCCACGCCGCGGCTCTTCAGCCCGTGCAATGCCGCGGCGAGCAGGTCCGCGCTCGCCGCGATCCGCTGATCGTTCGGATAATCGAACCTGACCACCGCGTGCCCGGCGTCGGCGAGTGCAGGGGCGAGGTCGTCCCAGATGTCGCCCGGCTCGTCCAGCCCGTGAACCAGAAGCACGACCCCGGCGTCGAGCCGCTCGCCGTCGCGCAGCGTGCGCCACTCGCCGCGCTCGAATATAAAAACACCCGTGCGCGCCCCGGCCGCGGCCCGCGCGTGCTCATGCAGATCCGCCATCGCGCGGGCCAGCCTGATCTCAACAGCCCGGCCGGCGCGATCGATCGCGTCGAGCGTGTCGGCGCCGTCCTTCGCTCGTTCGAGCAGCCAGCGCCTAAGCCCGCCCGATACCGTCAATGCCTCGGTGAGCGCCGCATCGAGAAGCCGCGCGGCGTCGTCACCCGCGTTACGCCCGGGAGGGGCGGACGAGCCGCACCCCGCCAGCAGCGCGATGACCAGCGCAGCCGTCGTGTAGCGCATCGCCCGGCGCATCGCCCGGCTTGGTCCCCGATTCGGTTCTATCAACATCGCACACCATTGTTGGGATGATGCGCAGCGAAGTCTCATCGCGCCGTCCGAAGTCGAAACCCGGCAGGCGCCGGGCCGGGTTTCGGCGTCGGGAACGTCGCTTCGCTCCGAACGCGCCCGAGCGCCGCCGAGCCGCCCCTCAGTCCCCCCGCCGCTCGAAGTAGAGCATTTTGTCGCGCGGGTCGATGGTGACGATGAGGTTGTCCGTCGCGCGATTGCCCAGGTTGACGAGCAGGTTCATCCCGTCGGCCTGATTCCCGTAGCGGTTGAGAAAACTTTCCTCGCCGCGCGGCTTGATCTCGCCGAGCGTTGGAGCCAGATCGACGCCGCCGACGACGAACGAGCGCACGGCGCCGTCACCCGACGCGAGCACGTCTGCGGACATGATCATCGCGTTCGGATTGCCGGTGTCGTAGTGTGCGAAGCCCTCGGCGCCGTTGATCGACACCGGGAACCAGATGTTGCGACCATCTGGGCGATAGGTCGTCGATGCGATCGGCGCATCAGGGTTCAGCGTTCGCTGCGCGCTGTCCAGCGGGCGGAGCGTGACCCTGCCCGAGCGTGAGTCGATCGAGACCAGGTAGTTCTCGAATAGCGACCCGCCGATGATGCCGGCGATCGTGCGGTCCTCGAACTTCTCCGGCGCCTCGGTGCGGAACCGGTTCATATCGCGGATCATGTCGTTCATGCTGAAGGATCCGATCGGCGGGCCGGTGATCTCTACGCCGCCGACGCGGACCTTCTCGACCTTGCCGACCTCCTTCATGAACTCGGGGAGCAGGATCACCGGCACGAACGTCCCGGTGTCGAAGATAACGTAGTACTGGAACCACTCCACGCCGTTGTACACGTCGATGGGCGCGAATAGGTAGTGGTGCGAGACCGTGTCAATAACGACCGGCCCGTCGATCGGCGATGAATTGATGCGCTTCGACTCGGCGCGACCCCTCTCGCCCGCTGCGGGGCGGCTCTCCCGCGACGCCAGGCGGTAGCCGACCACTTCCCCGTCCTCCATGACCGGCCTGGGCATGAACGCGCCCGTCTCCATCCGTTTCATGAACTCGGCGTATTCGATCGGTGCGCCGTGCTCGTCGAGGAGTTTCGAATCGGGTGTGATCATGATCTGCTGCTGCGCGACGGCCCCGGCGCCGGCGCCGAGCATCGCCGCGAGCGCCGCGGCTCGGATTAGCACAAGAATTCCGGTCTTCATCGTCGGCGCCTTTCGGTTCGGCCAGGGAGTGAGCGGGAGGCATCCACTGTTCCGACGCGCCGGCTCGCCCGACCCGGCATGAGTTCAGGGATTTTTC
>CAZTEE010000182.1:0-3684 GCA_964611775.1 uncultured Phycisphaeraceae bacterium
GCTGCTGGTGTCGAGATAGGGGGTCACCCGCGGGGTAGGTGGTGGGTGGTGGGTTGGGTGGTCGGATCGGTTACGGGGCTATGAGTTTGACCCGGGCGGGGGAGGGCTTAGGATCGGGATGTGCGCAGCGGGTTCGGCGAGTGTCGCCGGTCGCGGCGTGATGCCCCTGAACGCGGGACGGAAGCCCCGCGTCGGAGATTCTCGATGCTCCCCAAGCCGCCGGCCCGCGAGGGCACACTCGGGTTCTTATATGTCCCGCCGTTCCGTGTGCAGGGGTACTCCGTCGCGGGTGAAGCGACGGTGGTGCAGGCGCCGGAACTGGATGTGTGCTTCGACATGGGGTTCTGCCCGCGGCCCGCGCTCGCCAGCCCGTACGTCGCGATCAGCCACGGGCACATGGACCACGTCGGGGCGCTGGCGTACTACTGCTCGCAGCGGGTCTTCCAGGGGATGGGGCCGGGGACGCTGGTCTGCGACGCGAGGCTCGCCCCCGCGGTCAAGCGGATGATGGACGGGTTCATAGACCTCGAGCAGCAGGTCACGCCGTACCAATTGACATCGCTCGAGCCCGAGCAGGAAGTAGAAATAAAAAACAATGTTGTGCTACGTGGTTTCCCGGTCGAGCACGGGACGCACGCGTTCGGGTATTCGGTGATCGAGAAGCGGAGCAAGCTCCGCCCGGAGTTCGTTGACTTTCCTCAGGAACGGCTGCGCGAACTCAAGAGCAGCGGGGTCGAGATCACGCGCACGCTGGACATCCCGCTGCTGGCGTGCCTGGGGGACACGGCCCCGTGCCCGCAACTCGTCCGCGAGGACGTTCGCAAGGCTAAGGTTGTTATATGCGAGTGCACGTTCATCGACGCCGACCACCGCCAGCGGGCGCGCATCGGGAATCACATGCACGTGCAGGACATCGCGGAATGGCTCGGGGTGCTCGAGTGCGAGGCGCTGGTGCTGACGCATCTGTCGAGGCGGAGTTCCGTCGCCGAGGCGCGCAAGCGTCTCGTTGAAGCGGCGGGCGCGGAGCGCGCGGCGCGTGTGCACTTCCTTATGGATCACCGCGCTAACCGTGCGCGCTACGAGCGTCAACTGTCGGACGCGGAAGCGGCGCAAGCGGCGCGCGGTTGATCTGTCAAGTCATTTTTTCGCGATTTCATCGGAAAAAACGCGAGGTTGATGCTTGACAGCGAATCGGGCGTGCCGTACTTTGCGCTGCGCTCGCGAGCGTGGGTTCCTCGCGGGCGCGGTGGAAGCCGATTCCGAGACGAGAAGAAAAGAAACACTCGTGACGCCCGCCTCCCGATGGCGCGGCGCGACGATGACGACGCAACGACGGCGCACAGCGTGCCGCCCCAGGGGGACCCGATGCCCGAGACGCCGGATCACCTGATCCTGGGACATGTGCTGACGCACCTGCAACGGGCGTACCCGGGCCTGTGCCGAAAGTGGTTCCAGGAACTCGAGTGTCTGGGTGTGGCGGCCGGTGTTCTCTATTTCCGCGCCCCGACGGAGATGCAACGTCGTTACCTGCTCGCCGAGTGCGCCGACGCCTTCCGCGACGCGGCTCAGGCCAGCAGCGGGATGCTGCTGACCGTCGAGTTCCTCGCGCCGGATGCGTCGCCGCCGGCGTCGAAGCCGGGGCGGCACAACGGGTCGGCGTCTTCTTTCGCCCGGCCGCCAGCGGTAGTGCGCAGGATCACCGAACGCGATGAACTCGTCCTGAATCCAGATCAAACTTTTGAAACATTCGTCGACGGCCCGACGAGCCAGCTCGCCTACGCCGCGGCCCAAGCGGTGGCGGATCAGCCCGGCGCCTCGTACAACCCGTTGTTCATCCACGGCGACGTCGGGCTGGGCAAGACCCATCTCGTGCACGCGATCTGCCACCACCAACTCGAACGCAACCCCGACGAGCGCATCATGTATCTCGGATGCCAGGCGTTCATCGCGCGGTACACCGACGCGACCCGCCAGGGCGCCGTGCGCGAGTTCCACGAACAGTTCAACGACGTCTCGATGCTCCTGATCGACGACGTGCACTTCCTCAGCCGGCTCGACCACTCGCAGGAGGTGTTCTTCCACACCTTCAATACACTGCATCATCTCGGCAGACAGATCGTCCTGACCTCGGACGCCCCGCCTGATGAGATCCCCGACCTCGAGCAACGGCTGGTGTCACGTTTCGGCAGCGGGCTGGTCACGCAGATCTCAACCCCGCTGTACGAGACCCGCGTCCGAATCGTCCTCAACGAAGCCGGGCGTCGAGGAATACACCTACCCGAGGACGTGGCGGCCCTCATCGCCGGTCGGTGCACACGCAACATCCGCGAACTCACCGGCGCCTTGACCACGGTCACCATCTACGCCAACGAGGTCGCCCGAGGGCCGATCACGCTCGACAACGCCAAAGCCTCGCTGGGTGTACACGGGGCGCAAGCCCGCCCGCGTGTGCCCGTTCAGCAGATAATAGTCTCCGTTTCCGAGAGATTCGGAGTGACGGCGCCTCAGGTGCTCTCCCGCCGACGCACACGCTCGATCGCCCTGCCCAGACACGTCGGGATGTACCTCGCCCGCCGGCTCACGTCGCACTCGCTCGAGGAAATCGGCGGGTACTTCGGCGGGCGGGACCACTCGACCGTCCTCCACGCGGTCAACAACATCGAACGGCTGCGCAAATCCGACAACGACATGAACGCCGTAGTCGACGACCTCGAACGCCGCCTGCTTGACGGCGACCTCACCAAAGCCTGAACCGCGCCGGTACACACCAAGCCGAAGACCCCTAAGTTGCCTTCGAACTTCGAGTTCCACTGCGCCGGAGGCGTTGTGGACAACCATACTGGAACAGCGCCGGTACGCGCCGCTTGGATACCACGAAACTAGAGATACGTGGACTAGTGCTATCACCGATCAGCGCCAGACAAAGACCGACGCACCGCCGTTGACACAATCAACACACTGCGGAAAATTCACTAAGCATTTGTTTTACAATGCTTTATGCGACTCCGACCCGGCGTTGTCCCCGCTGTCGGCGCGAGTAAGAGATGATGATGAATATCTACCTCTATCATGGGGGATCGGGAAGCGGATCAGCGACCGCCGCCGTTTGCCGTGTCCCGTGTATTCGTCTCCGATGTGTGTTTGTTGTTGATAACCCGAATTCGGGCGGGTCGGGGCGTTCGCTGGCACTTCGGGCACCAGGTGGTCGTCCGTTGCGCAACGGCATCCGAGCGGAGCGTCGCCCCGCACGATCGGCAAGGCTCGCCGGCACGTCCATAGACCAGTCTGTTGGCGAAGTACCCGCCGCTATCCCCGGCGGGGTCTCGGTAGTCGCGCATCGTCGAGCCGCGAGCCTCGACTGCCCGCGCGAGAACATCTCTGATCGCCGCGGCGAGTCGGCACGCCTTCGCCCGGGTCAGCCGGTCCGCCCGCAAGCGCGGATGGATACCAGCGATGTGCAGCGATTCGTCCGCGTAAATATTGCCCACCCCCGCGATGAGGTTCTGGTCGAGGATCGCCGCCTTTACGGCCCGGGTGGTTCTCGCGAGCGCCCGCGCGAGTTGCTCGTCCCCGATCGTCAGCGCATCAGGGCCGAGCTTCGCCCAGTGCTCGTCTTCTAGAGTCCGCATGTCGGCGAAAGTCGTCACCCCGCCGAACCGTCTCGGGTCGCGCATCAGCAGGCGC
>CAZTEE010000183.1:0-3672 GCA_964611775.1 uncultured Phycisphaeraceae bacterium
AGATGATCTCGGTCAGTTCCGTCGTGATCTGCGCCTGACGGGCGCGGTTGAACTGCCGCTTGAGGTTGTGGCCCATCTTGCCGGCGTTGTCGGTCGCAGATTTCATCGCGATCATGCGTGCGATGTGCTCGGAGACGGCGGCCTCGTTGAAAAGTTGGTTGAGCGTCGCGCGGACCGTGACGGGCAACAGCCGGGCGAGGAGTTCCCCGGCCGGCGGGCTGAACTCATAGAGCAGGCCCGCGGCGGCCTTGGCGTCGCCGGCGGCGGGCGGCTTGAGCGGCAACAGTTGCAACGCCGACGGCTTCTGCCGGCCCGCGGACTCGTAGCGCATCGAGATCACGCGGACACCCGAGATCTCGCCCGAGAGGAACCGCGTCATATATGCCTCGGCTAGGCGGTCGATGTCTTGGCGCGCCGGGTTGTCGCCGAAATGCGCGTGCCGGGTGGCGACGGTAACGCCTTTGAACTTGAGGAACGCGACGCCCTTCTTCCCGACGAGTTCGATGCTCGGCGCCTGGCCGGACCGGGACGCGGCGGCGATCGTTTCCATCGCGCTGCGCAGGACGGACCCATTGTACGGGCCGCACAGGCCGCGGTCGGAGGTGATGATGAGCAGGAGTTCGGGCTTGCCCGCGCCCGCGGGGACGCCGGTGATGAGCGGATGCTCGATGTCGCCGGCGGTCGCGGCGAGTTCGCGGACGAGGTCGAAGACGCCCAGCGTGAACGGGCGCGCGGCGACGGCTTTCTGCTCGGCCCGAGCGAACTTGCTCGTGGCGATCATCTGCATCGTCTTGGTGATGCGGCGGATGTTCCCGACCGCCTTCATCCGGGATTTGATCTCGCGGATCTGAGCCATGGGCCGGGCAGTGTAGCGAGGTTCCAAACGGGATGCCCCGGGCGATCCGAAAGGAAAAAATCGCGGGGGCGCAGTTGCAAGAGACACCCGAATCTGATAGGATACCCGGATCGCCCGCTAGGCGACCATGTTTTTGGGACGATTGCCCTATTTGGTTAATGACCCCGCCACGTTGGCCACAATACTCTCATGCTAAAAAATTCACAGAATGACGACCCATGCGCATGTCGGCGCGACGATTGTTGACGCCGCGTCATTTTTTACGCTTTTAAGGCGAGCGCGGGACGGGGAAGGCAGAGCAGCGATCGCGTGCGTCGGCCCGCTGATCGATTGTCGTTGGGCATGCAGCGGGCTAATTGGACAAAAATCATGAAATTAATTTCTTTCATCTTGATAACTACGGCCATGAATTGGTCGGAGTGGTCTTTGACAGACCTTTGAGCGACGCGGCGAGTTCACGATTGGAATTAAGCAATTCTGATCTGATTACAACCTGAATACACACCAGTTACAAATATCCTTAATTTTATTATTGTGAGCACGTTGCTCATAGTGTCCCATATTACTGCGCATTTACGCGCGCACAGCCGGCGCCCACAAGTTCCGGTCGTTAACAACAGAAAGGACTGATTCATGGCGGATATCTGCACCGATTGCCTATTCCCAGGGCTTGCACTGTATCTCGATCCGGGTTGTCTCCTTGATCGCAAAGCAAGTCCCTCGTGCAGTCATGATCACTGCGTCAAAGGATTCCATTACTTCATTTACGTATGTGATGAATCTGATTACGGGCTCTGGCTGCCTACGTTTGGAGACGCAGGATCTAATAGAATAGTTATTTCACCAAAGAGCAAGTTCGGTCATCCAAGCTGGAAACGCGGGAAGTCCTACTATCATCTGGATCAATTGTGGATCGCTAGCCCCGATGCGATCGTGGCCGCTGCGGATGCCGCTGATGATCGCAGCACCCAATTTAATCGCAACACGGTCAGTGAACGCTGTGTTTCTGATCTGCAAGATCTGTTCTATGGCCGATTTCACGATGCGGCTTAATGGAACCGGACGCGGAGATTACTTTTATGTTTATTCCAATTCCAGCCCGTCGTACGCCAGGCGGACGTTGTCCGGCAGGTCCGCCTCCACCTCGGCGTGGACGACCTCGTGGCCCATGTGCACGAAATAAGTCCGCTCCGCAGCGACCTCGTGCGCGATCGACACCGCCTGGCCGATCGTAAGGTGCGTCGGGTGCCGCCGGGGACGCAGGGCGTCGAGGACGAGCGTGCGCACTCCGCCCAAGGCGGCCCAGGCCTCGGGCGGGATCGCCGAGACATCCGTGCAGTAGGCGAGCGGGAGCCAGTCGGCGCGTGTGGCCGGGCTGTCGGCGTCGATGCGGTAGCCGAGGATCGGCTGTCTGCCGTGGAGCAGCGGGATGGGCGTGAAACGCAGGCCGTGGAGGGCTTCGGGCTGGAACGGGCGGACGATCCGCGGGATCAGCGTCGCGACGAAAGATTTATTTATATTGGCGTCGGGGTCGAAGACGTGGCGGTACACCCGGCGCAGGGTCTCGGTGGTCGGGGTGTCGGCGAAGATGTCGATGGGCGCCTGCATCACGGCGTTGAATCGGCGGACCTCGTCGAGGCCGAAGATGTGATCGACGTGGTTGTGCGTGAAAAAGATCGCGTCGCACCGGCGGAGATCGTGGCGGAGGGCCTGCTGGCGGAGGTCGGGGGTGGCGTCGAGGAGGGCGACGCGCTCGGCGCCGGCGGGGTCGGTCCAGAGGATCGCGGCGCCGGTGCGCGTCCGGCGGTCGCGCGGGTCGGCGGACGCGCACGCGGCGCAATCGCACGCGATGACGGGCACGCCCGCGCTGGTCCCGGTTCCGAGGAAGATAAACCGCATGGGGCGGAGGATAGCCGGGCGCAAGGCGCGCGTTGCCGTCACACCGAGCCGAGCCGAACGGGGTGGCGGATCTGTGTGATGGCGCTATGTTGTCGGCGCGCCGCTCCGTCGGCGCGGAGGAGTGATAGCCGTGGCAAGACGAGCATCGGGCACACCGAGTCTGACAATCGAGGCGAAGCCGAAGAAGAGCGCCGAACCGACGAAGGCCCGCGCCTCGCGGACCGTCTGGGCGCCGGCGTTTGCGCTCGCAGACCCCGAGACGCGTGTGTATGTCGGGGATTGCCGGGACGTGCTGCCCGCGATCCCGGAGTGCGCCGCGGGCGCCGTGGATCTTATATTCGCCGATCCGCCCTTCAACTGGCAGGTGAAGTACGACAAGTGGAAGGACGGCCTGCCCCGCGACGAGTACCTCGCGTTCACGTATCGCTGGCTCGATGTGTGCGCGGATTCCCTGGCGCCGCACGGGGCGCTGTGGGTGAATATCCCGGACGACACGGCCGCGGAGATCGTCGTGCATCTCAAGTCCATCGGCATGCACATGGTGAACTGGTGTGTCTGGCACTACCGGTTCGGGCAGAACCGGATGGGGTCGTTCATCCAGAGCAAGGTTCACGCGTTGTACTTTGTCAAGGATCGTGACAATAGAATCTGGAATCCGGGGCCGATCCTTGAACCGAGCGACCGGGCGACGACTTACTTTGACCCTCGCACACACGCGAAGAAAGAAGGCGTAAACGGGCTGCGCGTGCCGATGGACGTCTGGTACGGCAAGCACTGGGGGCGGGTGCAGGGCAATAACGCCGAGCGGCGCGAGCAACACAAGAACCAGTTGCCGGAGGTGTACCTCGAGCGCGTGATCCGTGCGTGCAGCGACGAGGGGATGCTGGTGCTCGACCCGTTCCTGGGATCGGGGACGA
>CAZTEE010000184.1:0-3664 GCA_964611775.1 uncultured Phycisphaeraceae bacterium
CGGCGGCGGACCCTGGTGCCAGTGGTTGTGACCGGGAGTCGGATCCCAGTGCTGATTGTTCTCTTCGTCGTAGAACCACGCTTGGGGCGTCGGGCCGGCGTCATTCGTGACGGGGCTCGGCACGGTGAACGTCGGCGCCGAGGCCGGCGTCGTAGCGGCGATGTCCGCGATCAGTATCGCTATGAGCGCCAGCGCCAGCGCAAACGCCAATGTCAGTGATAGAGCATTTTTGACTCTTTGCGGGCGGTGAGATCCCCGCGGATCATTCCTGTGCTCACTTGGTTGTGTCTGTGCTGGCTTGTCGGTGCGGCCGGTCATGGGTGGCTCTATCTACCAGTGGTGAGGAAGATTCTGTCGGTGAACCACGGATTGGCTTGACGAGCATTGTACCAGACGGCAGCCCATTCATCATCAAAAAAGCGCGAGTAACGGGTGTGGATTCCTGCTCTCCTTGTTTGTACCATGTAGTAGCCCATACAGAAGCGTAAGGGAAGCAGTTCAACGGAAGAATCGTGCTGTTGCCGGCGATAGTGACGCATGATTATCGGAGTCGGAAGAGGTCCACATATGGCTGACGAATCGAGCACCACAGTCCAAGTTCAGGAATCACCCCAACTCATCGCGTATCAGCACGACGAGGACAAGGGCTGGAAGATTGAACCCGCTGGTGTCCGCCGCGAATGGATGGACGCGACGACGGGCAAGTTCGCGTACCGCTGTTTGCCGCTGTCGATGGCCAACCAGCTGGGTTGGGTGGTGCGGGCGCCGGGCACGTTCAGCGCGGAGTGGACCGGGAAGCCGGGGCTGGACGCCTTGAAACTCAAGTTCACTGACAGCCCCCCGCATTATAAAAAACAAGTCGTTAGCAACTTTGGTCACGGTATAATCTCATTTGTCCTCCCCTGGATCTTCAGAACGCCGCCCGGGGTGCTGACGCTGGTCCGTGGGCCGTCGAACTATTGGGTCAACGGGGCGCATGCGTTGGAGGGCCTTGTCGAGACCGACTGGATCACCTCTACAGTGAGCATGAACTATCAGGTGACTGTCCGCAACCGTGAAGTCTGGTTCCGCAAGGACGAGCCCCTGTGCATGCTGGTGCCGATGCGCCTCGAACTGATCGAAGAAATGCAGCCCGTCCAGCGCGATATCCAGATGAACCCGCAGTTGCACAAGGACGCGTTGGAATGGAACCAGAAGCGGGCCGCCACGATTAAAACCAATATCGATAAGATTATGAAAGAAGGCCCCGAAGTCGCGAAAACGTTCGAACTCGACTACACCCGCGGCCGGACCGTCGGCGGGCGGAGGACAGAATACCATCGCTCGAATCTTAAACTGAAACAGTTGCAGAAAGAATAATGCGGCGCTCGCCGAGGCGTCGGATACTCGAACACAGCGAGTGTCTTCAGGACTCCTGTGCCGCGAGTTCGTCGCGGATCTCCGCTAGTATTCTTGCATGCGCGGGCGACCAGCCGATTCGGCGTTGTTCTCGGGCCTCGCGCTCGTCGCCCAGGCCTGAAGACTTTGAAGCGCGGACCCGGCCCATGATGAAGTCGCGGATCTGCTCGGCCTGTGCAACCCCGACGAGTCGCCCCTGGCTCGCCGCGCCTGTCTGGCCCGCCGACGCGGATCCGCCCGCGGTCTCGATTACGACATTCTGGATGCCGAACATCCGCTGCACCGGGCCGCTCTGAACCGACACATTCTGAACGTTCTCGAAAGTGATCGTTGATTCCGAGATCGTCCACACGCCGCGGCGTATCCGCACCGCACGTTCGTTCATCACATACCACGTCGCGTCAATCGCCAGGTGGAGCGTGAGGTACGCGAGCGCCGTGGGCGCGATGACCGCTAACGCGAAGAAAGGCGTCATGATGATCGCGACCTGGCGGTGATCGATCAGAAGACCAACCCAGATCAACACGATCAGGCCGTCGATCAGCGCGATGATTATCCAGAACCACAACTTCAGGTACGAAAGATATCCCGGCGACGGGTGGAAAACGCGCGGCTCTTCGCCGTCGGTCGCGGGCAGCGTCGGCGCGGGCGGGACCATCAGCCAATCTACGACGGCGCGCCACATACCACGGTAGATCCACGCGGTCGCGCGATCGGTGACGTCGGTCACGACAAGTCCCCGTGCGTGTGTTTGGCTCGAAGAAGATCGCGTATTTCTACCAGAAGCCGCAACGCTTCGTCGTCGGATGTCACGGCATTTTCGCTTTGCGTGTCGGGAGTTTCGTCCGCGCGGGCGCCGCGCATCTGGGAGTAGAGGAAGTCGCGGAGCCGCTCGGGATTGCGGACGCCTACGATCGTCATCTCGGCGCCGGCGGACCCGGAGGCGGTCTGCACCGCGAGGTCGGCCAGCCCCAGACGCCGCTGGATGATCCCGCGTTTGACGTGGATGTCCTGTATCCGCCGGTACGTCAGCAGGATCTCCTTACGCACGAGCATCCCCCACGCCATAGACACGCCCTCGTCGTCGAAGCGGTACCGCAGCGTGCGGTACTTCAGCCAAAGCGGGATCAGCACGAACGGGAACGCGATGATCGTCAACGCCGAGACGATCAGGTAGTAAGTCATCAGCGCCGGGTCCGGGCGAGTTATGGCGCGCGGATCGCCCGCGTCACCCCGATCGTCGGCGTCAGCAGTGTTAGACTCAGATTTTGCCATGCGGCACCCTCCCGGCAATAAGTATGACATCCCGATGCGGAGACTGCGCGTCGCTCCGAACCGGCGCCGGTTTGCCGTACAATGCCCGGAATGGCTGAGACAGTGAATCAGAATCTTCCCGGAATTCGGCTCCGACGGCTGATGGACGCCGGGACCGTCGCCGCTCCCGGCGCGTACAACGGGCTGGTCGCGCGGGCTGTCGCGCGGGCCGGGTTCGACGCCGCGTACGTCTCCGGGGCAGCGGTCTCCGCTGCGGCCGGGCTTCCCGACATCGGACTCGTCACGCTCGACGGGTTCTGCTCGATCATCCGCCAGGTCTCCGCGGCGGGCGGGCTGCCCGTGCTCGGCGACGCCGACACGGGTTTCGGAGAAGTCGAGATGGTCGCGCGGACGGTGCACGCCTATCACGACGCCGGCGCCGCGGGATTTCATATCGAGGACCAGGTCTTCCCCAAGCGCTGCGGCCACCTGGAAGGCAAGCGACTCATAACAATAGATCACTTCCAGGAAAAGGTCGCCTCGGGCGCGCGGGCCCGTGACGCGATCGCCGCAGCAACCGGCGACCGCTTCATAGTCTGCGCCCGCACGGATGCGCGCGGAGTCGACGGCATGCCCGCCGCGATCGAACGCGCGACCGCCTATGTCGCAGCCGGCGCGGACATGATCTTCCCCGAAGGTCTGACGAGTGAGTCGGAATTCGCCGAGTTTTCCGCTGCGATGGCTGGGCTTGCCGGCGAATCCCGTCGCGGCGGGCCGTACCTGCTGGCGAACATGACTGAGTTCGGCAAGACGCCGATGATCCCGCTCGGCCGCTTCGCCGAACTCGGCTACGACATCGTGATCTATCCCGTGACAACCCTGCGCATCGCGTCTCGCGCCATCGGCGACGCGCTCGCGGCGATCCGCGCCGACGGGACCGCCGAGGGCGCCCTCGGACGGATGCAGACCCGGGCCGAACTGTACGACCTCCTCGGCTACACTCCGGGCGAGG
>CAZTEE010000185.1:0-3659 GCA_964611775.1 uncultured Phycisphaeraceae bacterium
GGCTTCGAGCCCGCCGTGGCACTGCGTCGTCGCGCAGTGATTGACCAGCCAGGTCGCGTTGACGTCGTTGCGGAAGCGGTCGAGCGAGTCCGGCATGCCCAGCACCTGCACCCGGGCGTACATGTCCCGTGCCCGCAGGCGGAACATCTGGGAGAGGATTTCGATCGGGGGCTTGCCGTGGAACGAGGCCCGGCCGTCCTGGCTCGACGGGATCCCCGGGTCGTCCCCGTAGCGGTCGAGAAAGGCGTCCACCGTGGCGCGGTCGATGAGGATCCGGGGCGGGTTGTGCAGATCAAGTTCCCACACCTTCAGGATGTTCGCTTCCTCTGGCGAGAGCAGCGGGAACTCGCCCGGCGCGGGCCGGCGTAACCGCGGTGTGACGGCGTCGCGCGGCGTAGGCGCGTCGCCGGCGCCTGTCGACGCGGCACGCTCGGCGTCACGGAGGCGAATCTCCTGCTCGATCAGCCTCGCTAGCCGGATCGCCTCGGGATGGGTCGGCTCGAGCGCGAGCACATCTTCGATCTCCCGCGCCGCGTGCTCGTAGAGGCCCTGCTCGCGCAGCCATTCGACCAGCAGCAATAGACGTTCTATGTCCCCGTCGTCGATAACCGCCCGCATCTCGCGGTACCGCTCCTCGGCGGAACGCTGCGGGACGACTCGATCAACTTGGTCGGCGGGGATCCGCGTCTCGATCGGCCCGATGCGGACGATGATCACTCCGCCGTCGCGTCCCACCCACCGGGCGCGCATCCGCTGCCCGTTCTTCCATAGAACCAAGACCTCGGTGTCGGGCGCGATCACGCCGGGTTCCCGCGACGACGTTTCGACCTGCCCGTACGATGAATCGTGCCCGCCCGGCGGCGAGACCAACGCCGCGAGCACCGCGGCCAGCACTATCAAAATCTTTGAACCATTCGGCATACCCGAGGATACCCGGGTCGGCGCCGGGCGGTGCTCCCGGAGGGTTCTTCGACGCCGCGGCGAACTCGGTTCCGTCAGAACGCCGGAGTCAGGCGGCCCGCGCGTCCTCGGCGACCTTGGCCTCGTCCGCCGGCGCGATCCGTGCGTACGCGTTCAGCGGCGAGGTCGAACCCGAACGTAAGTCCGCGAGGATCAAGCCGCCCGTCTTGTCTCGCGTCACCCGCACCGGCCCCGAGACGGACTCGTGAAAGACCGCGACGTCGCCGCCGATGCGCAGCCGGGTCCCCGCGTGGATGACCTTGTGCGCCACGAGATCGACCGTCGCTGCGCGCGAGGCGATGTCGCGCAGCCCGTGCAGCGCGTCGCATACTTTATCTTTGAGTTCCCTGAGTTCGCGGATCGCCTTGCTCAGCGTGCGATGGCGTTTGGACTGATCTTTCGTGAGTTTGGCGAGGTTGCGCGCCAGCCCGTCGTGCTCGCGTTCGATCGGCTCGCCGCGCTCGTCGATGCGCGCGAAGAGCGAGTCGGCCCGTTCCTGCTGGCGGTCTACCTCGGGGTTCAGGCCGAGCGCGATCTCGGTCGTCACGCCCGATTCGGTTCCGATCTCTGCGAGTTCGAGTGTGCTCCCGATCGCCAGCGAGCCGCCGCACATCGACGCGGACTCGCTCATCACCGGCCCCGCGACCGACAGCCGGGAGTTGATGATTTCCTTCTGCACGCGGAGCGCACCGCCGACCGTGCCTTCGACGTTGTCGAGATACCGCGCTTCGAGATCACCCCCGACGCGCACGGCGCCCTTCTCCCGCGCCGCCATCCCGCGCATCAGAAACGCGTTCGCCCCCGCGATGATCGTCGAAGCCTCGACCATCCCGCGCACGGTCACGCTGCCGGTCGCCTCGACGATGAAGCAGTCCCGGACGCCTTTATTTATATTTACGTCGCCGTTGAAGCGGACGTTGCCGGTGGTGAAGTCGACGTTGCCGGGGATTTCGAGGTCCGGGTTGACGCGCAGCGACGGGCCGGAGCGCACGAGCACGCCGCCCGATCGGACGATCAACTTCCCGTCGGGCTGCTTCTCGATCGTCGCGTCCAACTTCAGCGGATAGGCCTTGACGGACTTGACCGCGATCGGCTTGCCGCGGACGTCCCGCCCGGGCTTGCCCTCGACGGGCTGGTGGAGTTCGCCGATGCGGTCGCCGGGCTTCACCAGGCAGAACGCGCGCTTGTTGTAATGGTCGACCGCAACTGCGGCGCCCCCGGCCGGCGCGTGCTCGGCGTCGTCGTCGTCCGGCTCCTCGCCCGAACCCCCGTCCGGGTCGAACTCTTTATAAAGTTCCAGCCAGCCGTTCTTCCCGGGCTTGACCGGCTCGCCGACGGCGACCCCGGCGGTGTGTGCGTCGTCCGGCGCTTCCGCGCGGCGCGCCAAGAGCGTGCCGATTGCCTCCCCGACCGCCGGCGTCACGTCCACGCCCGCCGTGCGCAACGCCGTCACGCACGCTTCCATGCCGGGCTTCTCCGGCGGGCCGCCCGGGACGAGCGACAGCGTCACGGACATGAAGTCATCGGCGATCTCGATGATCGGATCGGGATATAACGTGTCTTCAGACATGGTCCCACGCTGCCCACCGCGTCTCGGCGATCGGGCGACGGGAATCAGGCCGCCTTGGCCTTGCCCGTGGTCTCCTGGATGCGCTGGCTGAGGAGGTCCGGAGTGAACGGCTTGACCACGTAGTTGTTGACGCCCGCTTTGATTGCCTCGACGACACGCGCCTTCTCGCTCTCGGTCGTCACCATGATGATCGGCGTCGACTTGTTCGACTGCCGGAACGCCTTGACGAACGTAAGCCCGTCCATGATCGGCATGTTCCAGTCGACCAGCAGCAGATCGGGCGTGAACGACTTCAGTTTCTGGAGCGCGTCCTGACCGTCGCAGGCCTCTTCAACATCAGTGTGACCGAGCTGCGCGAGCACCGACTTCTCGATGTTCCGCATCGTCTTGGAGTCTTCCACCAGGAGAATCTTCATCGCACACCTTCCCTTGTTCGGTTCTGTTCCCACCCGGGACTCAGGCGGCCTCGCGCTGCGCGCCCTCGGCGGCGTCCTTCACACTCACTTCGATGCTCATCGCGCCGCAGTCCGTCTCGCACGGGATGCTGATGCAGGGCACGTCCTTCGGTCGCGACACCGTGTGGTTCTTGCCCACGATCACGCTCGGGCACGAGATCGACGCCTGACGCTTCTGGAACATCCCCTTCGCGCCCCCGGCGACCATGTTCACCAGTTCGCCGATCGCGTCGGCGAAGTCCTCGTCCGCCACCCCCGCCGAGTGACCCGCGAAGAGCGCCACTACGCGCTCCGCGGTCTCACGCGGGAAACTCAGCACCACCGACCCGACGACGTCGCCGCTCATGCCGATGATGCCCGACACGTCGTACGACGGCGAGGGGTCGGCCTTGATCGTCGGCTCGCCGATCGTCACGGGCAGTTGCAGCATCGTCGAGAAGACGTTCTGCACGCTCTGCATGAAAGGTGTGATCAGGTTCGGGTCCATCGGTTGCTTCCTTTGCTTGGGTTCCCACTCATACGGCGAGCGCTTCATGCGACGCCTGCGCCGCCGCGATCACCTTCGCCACGTCCACGATCAGGCTGACTCCGCCGTCGTCACGCACGGTCGCGCCGCTGATCGGCGCGGACCCCGCGTACCCGCCGTCGAGCGGCTTGATCACCACTTCCTGCTG
>CAZTEE010000186.1:0-3646 GCA_964611775.1 uncultured Phycisphaeraceae bacterium
CGCCGGTCAGCGCGCTGATCCACGCCGCGACGATGGTCACGGCCGGCGTGTATCTCATCGCGCGGTTCCTCCCGATCTTCGCGCTCTACCCCACCGCGCTGGCGATCGTCGCGTGGGTCGGCGGGCTTACAGCGCTCCTCGCCGCGACCATCGGCATGGCCCAGTACGACATAAAGCGAGTAATGGCGTACTCGACCGTCTCGCAACTCGGGTACATGTTCCTGGGCCTCGGCGTGCTCACCGCCGCCGGGTCGGCGTATCACGTCTTCACGCATGCCTTTTTCAAGGCGACTCTCTTCCTGTCCTGCGGCGCCGTGATGCACGGCTTCGCCGGCCAACTCGACCTGCGCAGGCTCTCGGGCGTCGGCAAGATCCCCGGCTGGCGCGTGACCACGATCGCCATGCTCGTCGGGTGTCTGTGCCTGGCCGGATTCCCAGGGACGAGCGGGTTCTTCAGCAAGGACATGATCCTCGCCGAGGCCTTCGTGACCGCGGGCCCGGGATACCGCTTCCTCGGGTGGATGGCGATTCTCACCGCCGGGATGACGGCGTACTACTCGTTCCGAGTCTTCTTCCGCGTGTTCCTCGGCCCGGTCGAGTACCACGCGGGCGAAGATCATCACGGCGACGACGAGCACGCGCACGACGACGGGCACGGCCACGCGTTCCACCCGCACGCGCCGGGCTGGGCCATCAATACCGTGCTGCTGGTGCTTGTTGTCGGCTCGCTCGCGGCCGCCGCGCCCTACTTCATTGATAAGGAACACCACGGCTGGGTCGGCGGCCTGGTCCACGGGTCGACGGCGGGGAACATCGTCACGCCCGGCGCGCACGCCGATACCGGGCACGCCGCCGAAGCCGCCGATCATGGCGCCGGCTTCTTCGATGACCCACACAAGTGGATGTACTTCGCTTCGAGCGCCGTCGGCATCGTGGGCATTATCCTCGCGTGGGTCATACACATGACGAGACGCACGAGCGCCGCGAGCGCGCCGATCGCGGACGCCCTCAAGGCGAGGCTCACGCCCTGGTCCACGCTCGCGGAGAAGAAGTGGCTGGTGGATGAGTTGTACGACGCGCTGATCCGCCGGCCGTTGAAACTGCTCTCGCACATCTTCTATCTGCTTGATCAGTTCCTGGTCGACGGCGTGATCGACGGCCTCGGAGCGCTCCCGCGATTGATCGGCCGCTCGCTCCGACCGAGCCAGAACGGCGTCCTCCAGTCATACGCCGTCGGCATGGGCGGCGGGCTTGCGTTCATCATCATCGTCGTGTGGGTGCTCTCATGACGCTCTTTACGCTGATGCTGATCCCGCTCGCCGGGGCAATGGTCGTCGGGCTGTCGCCGGCGCGGCAGGCGAAGTGGATCGCGCTCGCATGGACGAGCCTGGCGCTCGCCGCGGCGGTCTTCGCCGCCTTCCGGTTCGACTGGGCCAACGCTGGCGAGTTCCAGTTCGTAGCCTCGGCGCCGATGCTCCCGAGCATTGGTGTCAACCTCGCCGTCGGGGTGGACAGCGTAGCGCTGATGCTCCTGCTGCTGACGGCGCTGCTCGGCCCGCTGTGCGTGCTCGGCTCTTTCACCGCCGTCACTGAGCGGGTAAAAACTTTTTACGTGTGGCTGCTGATCCTCCAGGCGGCCATGACGGGCGTATTCGCTGCCCGCGACATCATCCTCTTCTACCTCTCTTTCGAGTTCACGCTCGTACCGATGTTCGTGCTGATCAGCCTTTACGGCAGTTCCAACCGCCGCTACGCCGCGATCAAGTTCTTCCTGTTTACGTTCACCGGGTCGGTGCTGGCGCTGGCGGGGCTGGTCTACGTCGCGGCCATCGCGGCGGAAGGCCGCGGCGGGGAGTGGACGTTTCTTATTGCGGATCTCGAAGCCGCCGCTCGCGGCATGAGCGCGAAGGAGCAGGCGTGGGTGCTCGCGGCGCTGCTGGCGGGGTTCGCGGTGAAGGTGCCGCTCTTCCCGGTGCATACGTGGCTGCCGCTGGCGCACACCGAGGCGCCCACCGCGGGCAGCGTGATCCTCGCGGGCGTCCTCCTGAAACTCGGGACGTACGGCATATTCCGCTTCGTCCTCCCGTTCGTCCCGATCGCGGTGGTGGAATATGCGCCGCTGATCGCGGTGATATCGATCGTGGGGATCCTCTACGCCGGGCTTATCTGCTGGGTGCAGACGGATGTTAAGAAACTTGTCGCGTACTCGTCCGTGAGCCACCTCGGCTTCTGCGTGCTCGGGCTGGTCGCTCTCAACATGGTCGGCGGCGCCGGGTCCGTGATGTACATGATCAACCACGGTCTGAGCACGGGCGCACTCTTCTTCTGCATCGGGATGATCTACGAACGCTACCACACACGATCCATGAAAGAACTCGGCGGGCTTGCCAGGCGCATGCCCGTCTGGGCGTTCTTCATGGTGTTCTTCACGATGGCGAGCGTCGGGCTGCCGGGCCTCAACGGCTTCGTCGGAGAGTTCATGACGCTGCTCGGCGCGTTCCAGTCGGGCGCGTACGGGATGGGGCCGGGTTCGACGATCGGGCCGCTCGGCCCGTGGTTCGCGGTGGTCGCCGCGGTCGGGATGATCGTCGCCGCGATGTATCTTCTTTATATGGTCGGGTCGGTGGTGTTCGGCCCGCTGAAGGAGCCGGCGCATCATCACGATCATCCGGTTCTGCCTCGGGATCTGTCGGCGCGGGAAATTACCGTGCTGACGCCGTTGGCGGTGTTGTGCGTCGTGCTGGGTGTGTACCCGACGCCGGCGCTGCGCGCGCTCGAGGCGCCGGTGGCGCAGACCATCGCCGCGGCGGTCGAGGTCGCGGACTATGCCCGGCCGGTGCAGACTGCGGGTGATATTGATTCTGATCGCGCGGGCGAGACGCCCGTGCCACTACACAAGATGAACTCGGGCGGGACGCCCGTACCGCCGGTTGCGGCGATCGCGGGGGGTGCCACGCCGTGATCGAGAAACTGGCGCAGTTGCATCCCGAGATCGTGCTGTTCACCGCGACCTGCGTCGTGATGGTGCTCGGGCTGGCGCGCTCGGCGGTGTGGCGCGCGATGTCCGCGTGGATCACCGCGGCGGCCCTCGCTGTCGCGTTCGTTCTCGCGCTCCGGTCGCCCGCGACGGACGGCCTGTTCCCGAACTTCCTCGCGTACACCAAGGCGATGGTCGCCGGCGTCGGGCTGCTGATCCTGCCGGTGATGTCCGGCACGGTCGATCGCTGGTACGAACGAAGGGTCGGCAAGGGCGAATCGTTCGACGCGCTCCGCGTGACGAGAGGCGAGTTCTACGCCTTTTATCTGCTGTCGCTGACCGGCGTGATGCTGTGCGCCACCGCGGACGACCTGATCTGGCTCTTCCTCGCGCTCGAACTGACGAGCCTGCCGACTTATGTGATGGTTGCGATAAGCACGCCGAGGCTGCGGTCGCAGGAAGCCGGTGTCAAGTACTTTTTCCTCGGAGCGCTTTCGGCAGCGACGTTTCTCTATGGGTTCGCGCTTATCTTCGGAGCCGCCGGAACGACCGATCTCGGCGAGATCGCGCAGCAGTTCCACAGCCACGGGCTCGGCCCGATCGGGACGCTCGGTCTTGTCATGGCGCTCGTGGGAGTGTCGTTCAAGGTCGCCGCGGTCCCGATGCACT
>CAZTEE010000187.1:0-3646 GCA_964611775.1 uncultured Phycisphaeraceae bacterium
AGAGCGGCAGTTGCGCGCTCTTGCCGAACGCGCCGACCATCAGAAGCAGCGGGATCGCCTCGATCTGCCACGCGACGGACCCGCCCGCGGCGACGGTCGTCTGGATCTCGGCGATCCGCGCGAAGATCTCGCGGTACTCGATCGAACCGAAGTGCACGAACGCGAGCATGATCCCGAGCGCCAGCCCGAGGTCGCCGATGCGGTTGACGATGAACGCTTTCTTCGCCGCGGCGACGGCGCTGTCCTTGCCGTAGTGGTAACCGATGAGCAGGTACGAGCACAGCCCGACGCCTTCCCAGCCGAGGTAAAGAAGCAGCAGGTTGTCCGCCATGACCAGGCACGACATGGCGAACACGAACAGGCTGAAGAACGAGAAGTAGCGGGCGTACCCGCCGGTCTTCTGATCGTCCGCCATGTATTCGGTCGAGTAGAGCGCGATGAGGGTCGCCAGCCCGGTGACGAAGAGCATCCAGAGCCAGGTCAGGCTGTCGATGTAGAGGCTGAAGTTTGCGGTGAAGGATTGGCCGGGGGCGTCTCCCCAGGAGATGTTGATCCATTCGAAGGCGTGGACGATCTGTGCGCCGTGCCCGCCGAAGGACAGATACCCGCTCAGCGTGACGACGAACGACACGGCGAGGAGCAGCACGGTTGTGTATCCCGGGAGTTTGCTTGTGACGCCCCACGCTCGGCAGACGCCGCAGAGCACGGCCGAGAGCAGCGGCAGCAGCGGTATCAGCAGCAGCCAGGGCGTCGGCGCAGCTGCTCCCCCGGCGGCGGCGGCGGCGGTGTCCGCGGCGAGCATGATGTTCGAGATCTCACCCATCAATATTATTCACCAGTCAGCCCGCCAGTTCCGCCCAGGACTCCGCGTCGAGCGTGTTCTTCCGCTGGTACAGATACACGACGAGCGCGAGCGCGAGCGCCGCCTCGGCCGCCGCAACGGTCAGCACGAAGATGACGAAGACCTCGCCGGACGGGTTGAGCCAGTAGCGCCCGAACGCGATGAGGGCCAGCCCCGCGCCCTGGAACATAAGTTCCGTGCACAGGAACATTATGATGAGGTTGCGTCGGGACAGGAAGCCGACGACTCCGAGCGCGAAGAGCGTCGCCGAGACGAACAGATAGTGATAGAGCGTGACGCCGGTGATCAGATCGGCCTGTGCCAGCGTCGCCGGGATGCTCACGCCGCGCCTCCTTCGGCGGAGAGACGTGACCGCTGCGCCGCCGCTTTGCGCGCTTCCTCGACCTCCGTCTGCTTCCTCGCCAGCACCACTGCGCCGACCATCGCCAGCAGCAGGATCACCCCGGCGAGTTCCAGCGACAGCGGGTGCTCGCCGACGAGCGCCATCCCGACCTTCTCGATGTTCGTCGGCGCAACGGACTCGGGCAGGCGGATCATCACGAACGGCGGGTCGGCGTCGATGAACGCGGGCAGGCCGGTGGATTCGTCGGGCAGCAGTTCGACAAGAGCCGCGGGCAGCGGCGCGACGCCCGCCGGGCGTTCGCCGGATCGCGCCGCGTCGAGCCGGGCGCGGAACATATCGGGGTCGCGTGGGACTAGTTGGACGAACCCGATCGCCCCCTCGCCCGCGGCCCGCGAGAGCACTGCGGGCGAATGCGATCGGTTCCACGCGAGTATGACCTCGCGCCGGGCTGCGGTTTCAAGCCCGGCGCCGAGATCCGCGGGCATGAACGCCGCGGGCATCACGTCGTCGCCGACGCCGAGCGCCGCGAGGAAGTTCTGCACCTTGCCGGGCATGCGTTCGAGCTCGACCGGCCCGCGCGAGGCTTCCGGCGCACCAAGCCCGGGGACTCCCGCCGCGAGCATCCCGGATAGCGCCGCGAGAAGTGTGAACCCGACCAGCGTCGCGGCGATCGGCTCACGGCTCCTTGCGTCGTAGTCGTTGAGGGCTTCGAGGGTCTCTTCCGTCGGCGCCTCGGTGGCGAGCATGATGACGAACAGGTAGGTGATAAGGATCGCCCCGGCGTAGATGATTACGAGGGCGAACGTCATGAACTCCGCCGCGAGCAGCAGGAACAGCCCCGCGGACGAGATGATCGTCAGCACGAAGTAGAGGGCCGCGTACACCGGGCGCTGGTGCGTGATGACGCGTAGGGCCGACCCGAGGCCGGTCAGCGCGAACACATAAAAGAACACGCTGGGCAGCCCCGCGCCGGAGCGAACTCCGATCACCCCGAGCGCGATCAGCACCAGCCCGAGCGCGGTCCCGGCGATGATGGCGCCGATGATCTGCGGGTTGACGCCCCGACGCGGCATCGCCACGGCTACACCGAGCGCCCCGAGCGCCAGGCCGGCGAAGAGAATGACGGGGCTTAGGATCATGCTCACGGAGAGAGCGCTCCAGCGGCCGCCCGGTGTGTCCCCGGGCGAACAGGCGGGCAGAATAGAACCCGCCCAACCATGCGGCAACCGGCGTCGGTCATCAACAATTACCGGCTTCGCTGCGGGTACGATCCTTCGCGTGAGCACGCCTGCACCCTCCGACACCGCCGAGATTCCCGCCCGGACGCCGAGCCGGCGCGACTCGATCCCCAACGCGCTGACTCTCGCGCGCGTCGTGCTGGCGGTCGGCGTGATCGCGCTGCTGTCGATCTATGACCACTCAGCGCGGTCGGTCTGGCCGTTGCCCGTCGCCGCGGCTCTTTTCATCGTGGCCGCCCTTACGGACACGCTCGACGGCATACTCGCCCGCCGATGGAACGCGGTCAGCGTCTTCGGGCGGGTGATGGACCCGTTCGCGGACAAGGCCCTGGTGCTCGGCTCGTTCATCGTGCTCGCCGGGCCGGGGTTTGCGAATATCGACGGCGCGCCGATCGCCGGGGTCACGCCTTGGATGGTCGTGATCCTCCTCGCGCGCGAACTCCTCGTCACCAGCATCCGTGGCGTCATGGAAGGCGCCGGGGTTTCCTTCGCCGCCAACCGGGCCGGCAAGGCCAAGATGGTGCTGCAATCCGTCGCGGTCCCGCTGATTCTGGTGGTGCTCTGGCTCGGGCCTCGCGATGCGATGGGCGACCCGGTGTTGTGGGTGCGGGCGGCGATCGGCGCCGCCGCGTGGGTGACGGTGCTGGTGACGGTGTTCTCGGGCTGGCCGTACGTCGCAGCCGCGGCCCGGGCGGCCGGCGCGGGGAGGCAGGCATGAGCGGGCGCGACCGGGTCATCGTCGGGATAGTCAGTGTCGGCGGGCTGGGGCTGATCCGCCGGGCGCCGGGGACGTGGGGATCGATCCCGCCCGCCGTCGCCGTGTTTCTTATGTTGGCGCTCGGAGCGTCTTCGACCGCGACGCTGATCATGCTCGGCGTCGTCGGCGCCGCCGCTAGCGTGCTGTGCGTCGCGCTGACGCCCGACGCCGAACGCATCTTCGACCGGCCAGATCCGCGCACGATCGTCCTCGACGAGGTCGCGGGGATGGCGCTGGCGCTGATCCCGGCGCCGATCGTCCTCGCGGACGCTGGCGCGCCGGCGATCGCCGCTGCGACGCTCGCCGCGTTCGCGCTCTTCCGATTCTTCGACATCGCCAAACCCGGGCTGATCGATTCCTCACAGCAGCTGCCACGCGGCTGGGGAGTGCTAATGGACGATCTGCTCGCGGGAGCGATCGCCGCGGGCATTCTGTACGTTAGCGCG
>CAZTEE010000188.1:0-3646 GCA_964611775.1 uncultured Phycisphaeraceae bacterium
GAGCACGATGACGCCCGCGCCCTCGCCCATGACGAACCCGTCGCGGTCGAGGCTGAAGGGGCGCGACGCGGTGGGGATCGCCTCGCGTCGGTTCGAAAGCGCCGTCAGGCGTATGAACCCGGTCACGCCGAGCGGGTGGATCATGGTGTGCGCGCCGCCCGCGATCATGACGTCGGCGTCGCCGCGACGGAGGAGATCAGTCGCCTCACCGATCGCCTGGGTGCTCGCGGTGCAGGCGGTGAGGCAGTTCGACGCCGGTCCCTCGGCGCCGAAGGCTCGCGCGACGTGCGCGAGCGTCATGTTCGATTCCTGTTCGAGTTCGCGCACGGCGTCCATGTTCTCGTACGCGGCGCGCGCCCAGCGGACCGAGTCCATCGTGCGCGACTCTGCGTCCCAGCCCGAGAGGTTCGTGCTGACATAGTTCTCGAAATCCAGGACGCCCTCGCCCGACCCGAGATATATGCCGACGCGCGCGCGGTCGAGATCGCCGGGGGTTTGCGCGGTGTCGCGCGGATCGCCCAGCCCGGCCTCGGTCCAGGCTTGGGCGGCGGCGGCGAGGGCGAACGCGGTGTTGCGCCCGACGCCGGAATACGGCGAGGCGTCGGCGAAGATCGACGCGAGGTCGGGCAGCCGCGCCTCCGCGGCGAAGTTGGTGCTGAATGTCGCCGCGTCGAACCAGGTGATCGCGCCGAAGCCCGTCCGTCCGGCGAGCAGGCCGGCCCAGGTCTCGGCGACGTCGGCGCCCAGCGGCGTGACGCAGCCGACCCCGGTGATGACCACCCGGCGCAGCCCCGCGCGTTCGGAACTTCCGCCGGGCATCACTCGACTTGCCCGTGGTCGTCGTCAGCGCCGGCCTGCGCTTCGAGTTTGTCCGGGTTGAGCACGCGGACCAGCCCGTCCTTCAGGCGTCGCTCGCCGAAGTTAATGATCAGGCCGAGTTCGAGGTCCGCGGCTCGGAGTTTGGCGCGCAGCGCCGTGCGGTCGACGCCGTCGATCTCGCGGTGCTCGGCGAGGATCTCGACCGCGAAACGGTTGTTGACGTACAAGCCGATCGAGGACTGGCCGACCTCTTTGCCCTTGTAGCGCACGGGGAAGCGGTGATTGACGACGTAGGGGACGTTGGCGGCTTCGAGTTCGCTCGTGAGCGCGCCGATGTAAACGGAAGTGTCGAAACCCGGGCCGAGCGCCTTGTGGATCTCGATCGAAGCGCCGATGACGATCCGGCTGACCTCGGTCAGCGCGGGGTCGAGCGACTCGGTCGGGACGGCTTTGCGTTGTTGTTGCTGAGGCACGGGAGCACTCCTGAAAGAGACGTAGACTCGGGACGTGATTCGATCGGCGACGCCGACCGGGAGACTGTCGTGATCTAGGTTCATCAGCTCGCGTCGGCGAGCACCACCGCGGCATTCTGACCGCCCAGCGCCCCGGTGCAAACCAGCACCCGGCGCAGGTCCGCATCGCGGGCCGACACACGACCGGCGTCAAGCCCACTCACCGGGGTTCCCGCGTGGATACGCGCGGGCAATTTCTGGTGATGCAGGCACAGCGCCCCGACCGTCGCCGCTGCGGCCCCGAACCCCGCCATCGGGTCGCCGATGTTCGGCGTGAACGTCACCAGTGGGATCGAACCCAGCCGATCGCCGAAGACCATTGTCAGCGCCGCCGCTTCTTCCGCGTCCATCGCGGGGATGCCCGCGGCGTGCGGGACGATCGCGTCGATATCGCCCGGCTCGGCGTCCGCATCCGCCAGGGCCGCTCGGATCGCGTTGCGCAGCCCCCGGGCACGCTCGGCGGGATCGTCCGAGCGCGGCGAGTGCCCGGCGCCGGCGCCCGCGACCCGGCAGTAGACCCGCGCGCCGCGCGCTCGCGCGCTCGACTCGCGCTCCAGCACAACGATGCCCCCGGCTTCGCCGAGCAAGCCGCCGGAGGCGTCGGGGTCGAACGGCCGGACCACGCGCGACCCGTCCGTCTCGTCGCCGGTGTGGGCGAGCCGGCCCGCGAGATCCATACGCAACAAGCCCATTAAAGTGATTTTGTTCTCGGCGCCGCCGGTCAGGCAGCAGTCGGCGCTGCCGCGCTCGATGACGCGCTTGGACTCGCCGATCGACAGCAGCCCGCTGGCCTCGGCGCAGGTGATCGTGTTCGACGGCCCCTGCGCGTCGTGGATGATTGTCACGTGGCATGCGAGCATGTTGGGGAGATACTTAAGAAGCCAGAGCGGCTGGAGATTGCCGAGCCGACCGTCGCCGCCCGCGGCGTCTCCCCAGGCGCGCAGCGAGAACCCGCCGCGCTCATCGACGCTTGTCGCCAGGGCGCTCGTAAGTTCCTCCGGCTCCGCGGCGATCAGGCCCGCGCCGATGTGGCAGCCGACCCGGCGGGCGGGGTAGGTCGGCTCGGGGTGGTCGTCGCGCGGGCAACCCCGTGTCGAGAGCCTCGCGTCCTCGACCGCCTCCTTCGCCGCGACGACGGCGAGCTCGATGTCCCGCGCCATCACCTTCACAGCCTTTCGGCTGGACTTGGGGACGTAATCCTTCGCCGAGAAGTCGCGCACCTCCCCGGCGAGCCGGCACGGGAAGCCCGAGGGATCGAATCGTTCGATCCGCGCGAGCCGGGACCGCCCGTCGAGCACCCCGCGCCAGAACGGCTCGACCCCCACGCCGAACGGCGTGACCGCGCCCAGACCCGTGATGACCACTCCGTCCTTCATACGCCGGCCAGTGTACCGCTAGCCCGACGCAGCCATCCGACGCGCGTTGCCCCGGCGTCACTCGCTGAGCACGATCGGCCTGCGGAGGACTACGCGGTCGCTGATCGGGCCGAAGGCGCCGGGTTCGATTGATATCGCGATCTCGCCCGCGCGCACGGCGAGCGAGAGTTCGACCCGCGGGCGATCGAGGTAGAGCCGTTCGCGCGCGAGTTCCGTCCCGCCTTGAGTAATAATAAGTTCGCAATCGCCCCACGGGTGGGCTTCGAGCGGGAGTTCCGCGACCGCGGCGAGCCGGACCGATCCCGCGGGCAGAACCCAGGTCACGCGCATCGGGCCGGGGAGTTCGATATCGGGGGCGCCGAGGTCGCCGACGGTTTGAGTGCTGGTGATGGTGCGCACGGGGTCGAAGACGCCCCTCACACCGATCGGCGTCTGCCCGACGATCGGGACGGACGCTAGCGGGACCAGGCGCCCGGCGTCGAAGGCGATCGCGCGCACGCCGGACAGCGGCATGACCGCGCTCTGCCCGCCGGGCAGCAGCACGCTGACGGTCTCGTCCATGCGTGTTTCCAGCGACGCGACCACGGCGACGGTCCCGTCTTCGAGCCAGATGACAAGCCCGCTCATCGGCTCCCCGGGGTTGGCGAGTGAGGCTTCGAGCAGGCGGTCGAAGGGGATCTCTACGGTGTCGCCGGCGATGTCGATCTCGATGGGGTCGCCGAGGCGTTCTATGAATCCGACCAGGCGGTCGCCGTTGATAAGAATAAGTTGATCGTTGGCGGGGTCGCGCCGGGGGCGTTCGCCGTCGCGCCGGACCGCGACGCGCGCGATCGAATCCAGCGGGACGGCCACGCGGCCGAAGAGTGGGTGGTCCCACACGAGCGAGTCCTCCCCGCCGCCGGTCGGGGAGGGGACGCCTGGGAAACGCTGCCCGTCGGT
>CAZTEE010000189.1:0-3637 GCA_964611775.1 uncultured Phycisphaeraceae bacterium
AGGCTATTGCCAGTCTCATCGGGATCGGAAATGTAGTCTGCGTTCACGCCGTGTCAAGCCGAACGAGGCCCAGCGGCCCGGGCGCACAGCATCGCCCGGCAGCGGCCGCAACGCCCATCAACCTCTAAAATACCCAAGCACGCCCGACATCGCCGGCCGCCCCGCCAAGCCCCCCGCACCGGTCACCCGGCTTATCGAATATCAATCCAAGTTTCTCCCGGAACCGCGCACTCCGATCGGCCGCATGTCTTCGCATGGCTATCGGGCGGCTAGAACCCCGCGCCGCCTTTATTCCCCAATCCCGGAGGCTCTGGTGATGAGATCCCCTGTTCGAATCAAGCAGACGCACAATTTCACATTGGACACCCGCCCGAGGCTGCGGCATCGAGCCGTGTGCCTGGCGCTGGGCATGTGCGCGGGCGCGCCGCTCGCGACCGCGACAGCGCAGCCGATCTTCGGGACCACGAGCACCAGGCTCGGCGTGCAGCCCGAGTCCATGGTCACCGGCGATCTCAACGGCGACGGCAAACTCGACGCCGTCATCACCGGACGGACCGCCACCCAAGACCTCGGCGAGATCGCCGGCTCAATCTACTTCGGTCGCGGCGACGGAACCTTCGACCAAGGCCCGCTCATCCCCGACCTGCAAGGCCAGGCCGCCCTCGGCGACGTCACCGGCGACGGCCATCCCGACCTCGTCGTCGCGCACGAACGATTTCTCCGCGTACACCCCGGCGACGGCGCCGGCGGCTTCGACGCGCCAATCACGATCCTCGACAACACCCACTCAACCATCCTCCGGCCCGTGCTGGCGGATTTCGACGGCGACGGCTTGCTCGAAATCGTCGTCGCTGTGATCGCTAACGATGAAACCCTCGCGGGAGTTCGCGTCCTCGGCGCCGACGGCGTCGGCGGTTTCACAACCCGCCAGTTCGTGCCGGGCGTCTGAGCAATATTATTAGATGGCTTTTCATTCAGATCAAACTTTGAATCGCTCTCCGTCGGCGACTTCAACGGCGACGGCAGGCCCGACGCCGCGGTCATCACCGGCGCCGGGGATGAAGTTACGTTCATGCTCAGCGATGCCGCGGGCGCGCTCGGCTCGCCGACCGTTCTCGCCGTCCCGACATTGAGCACAAGTCCTGGGAGTTCCTTCGTCTGGGTTAACTCCGCATCGGGCGACGCCACAGGCGATGGGATCGACGACCTTGTGCTCGTCTCCGAATTTGGCCGCGGATTTGTGTTGCTCGAAGGCGGACAGAACGGCCTTGCCGCGAACCGGCCGGCGACACCGATCGTTGCTCAACCCGAAGTCCCCTCAATTCTCTCGTTGCCCGCCGCGAGTAGAGTTCGCCTGGCGGATCTCAACGGCGACGGCGCTGACGAAATTCTATTGTCCGCTCGTTCTAGCGGCCCGGTCATTCAACAATTTAACATCGCCGCAACGTCGCCGGGAGGGATGATCGAAGTCTGGAAGCAGACCGATTCAGGAACTCTCGAACGGCAAACGCGCGTCTACGCCGGCCCCAGGCCGCTCGACTTCACGGCGGCGCGTTTCAACAGCGAAGAAAGAATTAACCTCCTGACGCTGGCGGATTTCAGGGATAACGTCGGATTACTTAGCAACCTGAAACCAGGGGGTATTCTGAACTCTGCCCTGGCCGGCGAACCGCTCCGGTTCCGCTCTCCGAAGCCGCTCAACGGATACAGTGCGCATCGCGCCATGACGTTCGCGGACACAAACCGCGACGGCAGGCCTGAACTGTTAGCGGATCGACGCAATCTAGATATAATCCGCCTAGAACGCAGAGAAGATTCCACCTTTCTGGATGATGACACGCTGGCTAATCCGACCGTGATCGTGGCCGTAGAACCAATCCACCACGTGCCTATGGCTCCGTTTTCGGCCGGCACGATGCTCCACTTCCGGCGACAGAACAAGACTTTCGATCAAATTCTCACCGTCGGCCCGGCGTACGGCCAAATGGGCGGCGTGTCAGCCCTGATCTTCGAAGACCCGGAAATCGAGCCTTTCGTATTCAGGCCTGGCCCCGCAGAGGACGCGGCCTTCGTCGACGTCACAGGCGTCGGCGGGTCCGATGAAATCATCCTTCTTCGCAGAAATGGTGCAAGCACTGCCTTGCGAATATCGGGAGCCTTCAGCGCGGCGACTTCGCCCGCGATCATCCCCCTGAACACCAGCCCGATCGGATCAGAAAACAACGCCCGGCTCGCCACGTGCGATATCGACGGCGACTGGCTGCGTGACATCATCGTAATAGACTCCCAGCGCGCGTTCGTGGTCCGATCCCTCGGCGGGGGCTTGTTCGCTGAGCCTGTCGCCCTCGAAACCGGACCCGCGCGCAATCTCCAATCGCTCGACTGCGCCGATCTCAACAACGACGGCTTCCCCGAAATAATCGTCGGCGGGTTCAGCCAGAACCCGATCGATTCCCTGTTCGGCTCGTCCGTCATGGTCTACATGAACGACGGCGCCGGCGCCTTCTCGACGCCGATCGCCGTACAAGCCCGGCAGATCATAAGAGATCTCAAAGCCCACGACATCGACGGCGACGGCGCCCGCGACCTCGTACTCGGCACGGACGACGGGTACATCGACATCCTCACGGGCGACGGCCTCGGCGGCTTCACCGCTGCAAACTCGATCAACATAAACAATATCGTGTACCGGATCCAGATCGCGGACTTTACCGAAGACGGCAGACCCGACATCGCCGCGCTCGGAGCGCTTCGGTTTTCACCGAGCGGCTTCGGCGGCTCATTTGACTCTCTTGAAGCCATCTACCTCCTCGAATCCACACCCGCGACCGCGAAGCGCGGCGACATCAACGCCGACGGCGTCATCGACGGCAAAGACCTTGTCATGATCCTGAACACATGGGGCGCCTGCGCCATCGGGCCTTGCCCCGGCGATGTCAACGGCGACGGCGTCGTCGACGGGATCGACCTGCTCATCATGCTCTCGCTCTGGGATTGACAACTCACGCGAATAACCGTCCGGAGCGAAGGCTGGATATTATAAAGCCCGGGGGCGGCACCCCGGGCTTTGTGCATTATCCGCTACCTTGCAAGTGCGGCCTCACCGGGTCGCGGGCGCGGACTGACCCGCAGCGGGAACGCGGCGCAAAGTTCGGCAACCTCGTCTCGCACCGCTGCGCACTCTTGTTCGTCACCCGCGGAGCCGAGCACGCGGTCGATCCATTCCGCTACTCGGCGCATCTCGCCCGGGCCGAAGCCGCGGGTGGTTACTGCGGGCGCGCCCAGCCGCAAGCCGCTGGTGACGCGGGGCGGGCGCGGGTCGTTCGGGATACCGTTCTTATTTGTAATAAGCCCCGCGGCTTCGAGCCACTTCTCCGCGTCCGCGCCGGTGAGGTCCGCGCCGCGCGGCCGGAGATCCACGAGCATCAGGTGGTTGTCCGTCCCGCCCGAAGTGATCCGATAGCCGAGGTCGATCAGCGCGTCGGCGAGGGCTCGCGCATTCCCGACGATGCGGCGTGTGTACGCGGCGAACTCGGGCGTGAGCGCCTCACCGAACGCGACCGCCTTGGCGCCGATGATGTGCATTAGAGGCCCGCCCTGCACTCCGGGGAAGAGCGCGCGATCGATCTTCTTTGCG
>CAZTEE010000190.1:0-3632 GCA_964611775.1 uncultured Phycisphaeraceae bacterium
CGATGACCTGGGTTTGCGTTGAGGGGGGGCGGCGTCACAGGGTGACGGTATGCGAGAGGTGGGGCTGGCTCAACGGCGGCGGGGCCGGGTTCGGATCACGCAGAGCGGCGTTGTGCGATTTCGTTGGCGGGTGGTGTGCGGCGTTCACGGATGATGGTGGAGCGAGCGCCGCGACGGACGCCGTTGCGCCCGCGGAGCTGGGCGGCGAGGAGATGGAGTTCGCGGGGGGAATCGACCTGGGAGGCGAAGTTGTTGACGAGGCAGACGCGGAGGCCCCAGCCATCAGTCGAGGGATTTCGTTTGGGATCGTCGCTCGGGTCGGCCTCATCGAGGGGTTGGTCGCTGAAGCCGAGGAAACGATCGGCGGCGTGTTCGAATTCATCGATGACTGAAGCGACGAGTTTCTCGATCTCGCCGCCATGTTTGATAAGCAGAAACCGATCGTCGCCCAGGTGGGCGACCATGCTCGCGGTGTCGCCGGCCTGTTCACCGAGGCCGCAGGAGAGCGCGCCGGAAAGGATACGGAGGAGGAGATCGCCGGACTCCGGGCCGAAGCGGTTGTTGAAGGCGCCGAAGTCCCGAATGTCGATGAATGCGGCGTCGACCTGAGCGCCCCGGGCGATGTAGGTGATGATCCTTCGGTCGGACTCAAGTCGATCCGGCATGCCGGTGAGCGGCGTGAGGTGGACATCGTTGCCTGTCGCGACCTGAGCGCCGGCGCGGAGGAGGTCTCGGAGGGAGATGATTCCGAGGACCTTTCCTTCCTGGGCGACGATTGTCGGTTCGAGGAGGTCGCTCTCTTCGCGTGATGCGACGGCGCTGAGCACATCAGAGAGGGGCGTTGTCGGATCGACGGTGGGGGAGGCGAGTCGTGTCAGTTCGCCGATGGCGATGTACGGCGTGGTGACGGCGGCGCGGAGTGCATCGTCGCGAGAGATCCAGCCGCAACATCGTCGACCGTCGACGACGACGAGTCCGCTGAAGCGGGGCTCGGCGAGGAGGTCGCGCGCGACCTCGGTCGCGGACGTCTGAGCTTCGCGGACGAAGGGTGGACGCATGGCGTCGTGGACGGTTTGCGCGTGTGCGTGGCCGCGCCGGGTTTGTCGGCGCGCGGCATAGCGGGCGCGGATCCATTCGGCGAGTTCGGTTTCGAGCGTCGGGGCCGGCGAAGCGGGCCGGCCGAGGAGGTAGCCCTGCGCATGGACGATGCCGAGGTCGATGAGCGTTGCGAGTTCCTCGATGCGTTCGACGCCTTCGGCGATGAGGTTGACGCCGCTCATGCGAGCGAAGTGCACGAAGAAGTCGAGGAGGTTCTGTTTGTATGGATCGGTGTCGACGCCGTCGATGAGGTCGCGATCGAGTTTGAGCCATTGGGGCCTGAGGGCCATCATGCGCCGCAGGCCGCTGGCGCCGGCGCCGACATCGTCGATTGCGACCTGGAATCCGCAGCGTTTGAGGCGCTGGGTCTGTTCGCGGAGCGCATCGCTGTGAGGATCTTCCGCGCGTTCGGTTATTTCGAGGACGACGCGCGCGGGCGCGAGGCCGGCGTTCGAGATGAGGCGGGTGACCGCTTCTTCATAGCGGAGGTCGATGAAGACCCTCGGGCTGGTGTTGAAGAAGAGCAGGAGTTCCTGCGATTGATTGATCGCGGCGTTGACGCAGGCGACGCGGGCGGCTTCCTCGAGTTCCCAGAGGACTCCTGCCTGAGCGGCGAGGTCGAATGCTTCGGCGGGTCCGTGGATGCCGCTCTCGGGCGCGGGGCGGACGAGGGCTTCATAGCCGATGATGTCGCCTCGGGAGAGGTCGATGATGGGCTGGAAGACCGCGCGGAGCGATCCTGGCCGGATGAGCTGATCGATCGCATTCACGCGCTGCGACTGGCTTGAACCGGCGTCAGCGTCGTCATGGACGATGTGCGTCGTGCTTTTGGCGGACATTTAGATCGATTCCTCCGGCGATCCTGGCCAGATGGCGCGAGAATACAACGCCCGGGTCATCGGCCGGGAGTGGAGGAACCTTTGCCCTGTTGCGGCGAAATTTGCGGGTTCGATGCCCGGTTATTCGAAGCGGAAGACGCCCTTGCGGGCGGCATAGAGGTAAGCGACAACGGTTGTGAGGAGGAAGAAGAGGATTCGTCCGAGAAAGACCCAGCCCTCGGCGCTACCTGGCTCGAGGTGGCTGAAGGTGGCGGCCCAAGGGTAGAGGAAGATGATCTCGACATCGAAGACGAGAAAGATCATGGCGAGGATGTAGAAGCGGACGTTGAAGCGTTTGCGGGTCGCGGTGATGGGGTTGACGCCGGACTCATAGGGGAGGCCTTTTTCGCGTCCCTGGCGACGGGGTCCGAGCATTTGTGAAACGGCGAGGTTCGCGATGGCGAAGGTGATCGCCATCACGATGAGGAGTCCGATGGGGAGGTAGGAGGAAAGTTCTACGGATGCGAGCATTCGCGGGGCCTGTGGCGGTTTTCGGTGGAACTGGGAAAGGACGGGCCGGGCCGATTCCCGGCGGGGATTTGGCAGTGTAGCAGGGGGTGCGGCGGTGGCGCGCGATTCGGCATCGGGGGGGTACACTGTGCGGATGCAGGCAGGGTGTAGCTCAGCTTGGTAGAGCGCCGCGTTTGGGTCGCGGAGGCCGCTGGTTCGAATCCAGTCACCCTGATTGATTTGAACGGGACGTTCACAGGATCTTTTTGGGTCCGGAAACCGTGATCTGGCGGGGGTTTGCGGCCTCCACCCCTTGGTAGGGGGGTGATGGGGTCCTGGAAATTGATTGACCGCTGGTGGGGGTGGGCGGATACTGGGCGACTGGGACAAGAGAGGGTCCCTTTGCGAAGTCACACGTCCGTCGGCCGTTCGCGGCTGGCACTCCCGGCGATGAGCCGGAAGGAGCGAGGGAATGTTTAAGGGTTTGTGCTTGGCGCTGCCGCCGCGGCTGCGGTGTGCTCGTCTGCGAGCGCGGTTGTGATCACTGACACGCCTGCTGCGACGGAGGCGGGTCTGATCGGCTCGCTGGTGCCGCTGGATCTTTCGAGCGTTGTCGTGAGCGGTCTGACGACGAACAACAGCATGACGGTGAGACGGTGAACTTCTCGGCGCCTCTTGGGGCGTATTCGGGAACGTTGACGGCGCGTGTGTTCGGCAACCAGGGAACGCCTGGCACGGGTCTGAACGATGTTCTCGTGATTTACGAGTTCACGGGCAATGGTCCGGACGCGATCGATGAGTTCGAGTTCGGCATTGACTCCGGCGCGAGTCTGGACTTCTCGGATCTTCTCTCTGCGACGCAGGGCACGATCGCGGATCTTTCGGTCGGCCAGGGCAGCCCGCTCGTGGAGCTGACCAGTGGCGTTGCGACGAACACGACGCTGAACTTCGGGTTCCTCGCGGCTGGGGATGCGCTGGGCGGCCCCGCGCTGACGGAGACGTTCGGGTGGTACATCCGCTCGGGCGGCGACGTTCAGGTGAACATCGTTGATGTTGTCGCTCGCGACTTCGGCAACGTGACGATTCAGTCGCTGGCGCTGGTTGATATTCCCGGCCAGCCCGATCTGAACGTTCCCGGCCCCGGCGCCGCGGCCCTGCTGGGCGTTGCGGGCGTGATGGGTCTTCGTCGGCGTCGCTGAATGAGCG
>CAZTEE010000191.1:0-3622 GCA_964611775.1 uncultured Phycisphaeraceae bacterium
CCCGGGCTGGATCCCCGACCGCGTCACGATCACCAGAGCCGACGGGGACTGAACAACCATGTGATTAAATTTATGTACCATGCCCGGGGATGAATCCCCGGGCTTTGCAGGGATGGCGCGAATCACGCCGACGGCGCGAGCGTCCCGCCCGGGTATCGGCGAGGAGTTGTTCACGGGATAATATTACAACGGGCGGTACAGGTCGATGATCTCGCGCACCCGTCTCGGGTTCGGCAAGCGCGACATCTCGACCTCGATCCCGTCCTGCCCGCTCGATGAGATCCCCATACGCCCCACGCGCAGGCAGCGGTCGGCGAAAGATTGGCTGACCTCGATGTTCCGCACGTGGTCGTGCAGCACCTCGCTGGACGATCGGCTCAGGAACCCCTCGCGCAGGACGGTCCGCTTGTTGGTGATCTCGAGCGACGACGACAGCCGCACGAAAGCCACCCAGACGCCCAGCGCCGTCCAGCCCGCCAGCGGGATCGCCGCGAGAAGCCAGCCCGGCGCCCGCGCGTCGGCCGGCAGCGTCGAGTAGAGCAGGATCGACACTCCCAGCGGCACGATCCCTAGGACCGCGGAGACGATCGGCTTGCTGCGCAGGAGTGACGGCCGTACGAGCAGAACGCGGACCTCAGGCCCGTCATCGGGCGGCATCCCCGCGGCGACGGCCCGATCCGGCGCCGGGGCGGCAAGGCTCGCCGAGCCGGGCGCGACGTTCACGCCTGGCCCAGCAGGCTTGGGGAGGCGGTTGACGTCGCCGCAATGCGGGCACTCGACCTTCTCGCCCGCGAAGGAGTCGTCGAAGGTCAGCCGTTCTTCGCAGCGGTCGCAGCGGATGGTGATCACAACGAGAGAAAGATACGGGCGATGTCCCCCAGCCGCCCGCGGCATCCGCCGGCCCGCCCGCCGGTAGCATGGGGCGGTTCGACCCTTCGACCCCCCGTCCCTAGATCCGGAGGATGTCTGATGCGCATCGATGAACTGTTCCGGCGCGGCGTGCGCCCGGCGTCGCGGCTGACGCTCGCGGGCGCGCTCGCGGTCTTTCTTACAATCCCCGCAGCCGGGCAGGAGGCGTACAAGACGCCGCCCGCCGAGGTGGTTCGGATGCTCGACGCCGCCCCCCCGCCGAGCGTCAGCCTGGACCCCACCGGCGCGACCGCCGTCGTCCTCGAACGAGCCGCGATGCCCTCGATCCGGGAGATGGCCGCCCCGATGCTCCGGCTCGCCGGGCGCCGCCTGAACCCCGACACCGACGGCCCGCACATGCCCGGCCTGTCGTTCACATCCATGACTCTCAAGAAAGTCGCAGACGGGAGCGTGCGCACCGTTGCGCTGCCCGACGGCGCGCCGATCGGCATGCCCCGCTGGTCGCCCGACGGGTCCAAGGCCGCGTTCACTCTTACATTCGACGACCGCATCGAACTGTGGGTCGTATCACGCGACACCGCATCCGCGAAGAAGGTTTCCGACCATCGCGTCAACGCGACGCTCACCAGCGGCTTCACTTGGATGCCCGACAGCCGTCGGCTGATCGTCGCTACCACGCCGGCGACTCGAGGCGATGCTCCCAAGGCGCCTCGCGTCCCGACCGGCCCGGTCATCCAGGAGACGGCCGGCGTCACCGCCCCCGTCCGCACCTATCAGGACCTGCTCGAAAGCCCGCACGACGTGGCCCTCTTCGACCATTACACGACGACGCAACTCGTCATGGTCGACAGCGAGCAGGGCCGATTCCGCGCGATCGGCGCGCCGGCGGTGTTCACTTCGTTCGATCCCTCGCCGAGCGGGCGTTATCTGCTGACCGAGCGGGCGATCAAGCCGTACTCGTACCTCGTGCCGGTGAGCAGTTTCCCGGATGTGACGGAGGTCCACGACCTCGGGCAAGGCGGGCGGACGGTGACGATCGCCGAGCGTCCGCTGCGCGACCAGACGCCGATCGGTGGCGTCCCGACCGGCCCGCGCTCGATCACCTGGAAGTACGTCGCCGACGCCACGCTCATTTGGGCCGAGGCTCTCGACGGCGGGGATCCCAAGGCCAAGGTCGCCCAGCGCGACAAGGTTCTCACTCTCGCAGCGCCGTTCGACGGCAAGCCCGCGGATTTCCTCCGCACCGAGCACCGCTATTCCGGCGTCACATGGATCGAAGGCGGCGCCCACGCCCTCGTCTCCGAGTACGACCGCGACCGACGCTGGACACGGACCTGGCTTGTCGGCGCGGACGAAGCCGGCGAGCCGAGACTCGTCTTCGACCGCTCGATCCAGGACCGCTACAACGACCCCGGGCGCCCGGTGACGACGTGGAACGCCGCCGGTCAGACCGTCGCCCGGCTGCACGACGGGGCGCTCTTCCTCACCGGCGCGGGCGCGTCGCGCGACGGCGACCGCCCGTTCCTCGACCGCTTCGACCTCGCCACGCTTAAGTCCGAACGCCTATGGCGCAGCGAAGGGCAGGCGTACGAATCTTTCAGCAACCTGCTCTCGCCGGACGGTTCGGTGATCCTGACCCAGCGGCAGACCCCGAAAGACCCGCCGAACTACTTCAGGCGCGATCTCGGCGCCGGGACGATGACGGCGTTCACAAACTATGTTGACCCGGTCGCCGACTTCCAGACGAAGATCCGTAAGGAGCTCGTAACTTACAAGCGGGCCGACGGCGTGACGCTCAGCGCGACGCTGTACCTCCCGCCGGATTACCGCCAAGGCCAGCGCCTGCCGCTGGTCGTGTGGGCGTACCCGCGCGAGTTCAACGACGCGGCGACCGCCGGGCAGGTCTCCGGCTCGCAGTACCGCTACACGCGGATCGCCGGCTCCAGCCACCTGTTCTTCCTGACGCAGGGCTACGCGATCATGGACGACGCCTCGATGCCGGTGGTGGGCGACGACCCGCTGACGGTCAACGATTCGTTCATCCAGCAGATAGTCGACAGCGCGGACGCGGCGATCCAGGACGCCGCCGGCCGGGGCGTCGCGGACCCCGACCGCGCGGGCGTCGGCGGGCACTCCTACGGCGCCTTCATGACCGCGAACCTGCTCGCCCACAGCGACATCTTCCGCGCCGGGATCGCGCGCAGCGGCGCCTACAACCGCACGCTCACGCCGTTCGGCTTCCAGTCCGAGCAGCGCACGTTCTGGGAGGCGCCCGATGTCTACTTCAACCTCTCGCCGTTCATGCACGCCGACCAGATCGACGAGCCGATCCTCATGATCCACGGCATGGTCGACAACAACTCGGGCACGTTCCCCATCCAGTCCGAACGCCTGTACCACGCGGTCAAAGGTCACGGCGGGACGGCCCGACTCGTCATGCTCCCGCACGAGAGCCACGGCTACCGCGGACGCGAGTCCGTCATGCACACCCTCGCCGAGATGATCGAGTGGTTCGACGCGCACGTTAAGTACGCGCCGACCCGCGAGACCGCCAGCCGGTGAAACCGGGCGTCGACATAAGGATCGGCGCGAACGAATAACAACTCCCGCCACGGACGCCCGCCGATCGGGCGTCCGTTTTTTATTTTTGTTATTTTTTATTGTAATGTTTTGCTCCCACGCCCCTCTCCCCGGGGAGAGGGTTGTGGTGAGGGATATCCGGCGCCTTGCGTTGACTGCGCGCGATGCGCGT
>CAZTEE010000192.1:0-745 GCA_964611775.1 uncultured Phycisphaeraceae bacterium
CAAGTCGCATCACGGTGGCGGCCTCCATGCCGATGTTCCCCGGTCGCGCAGCGGCCGGCGCTCCCGTCCCGAGAGCCGTTCCAGTGTATCGACCGGCGGCAGCGGCGTTCGCCAATGCGCCGGCAGAGTCCGGGACGGCTCGACGTGTCGCGGCGCCGAGATTCACGAACCCGGCTTGTCCGGTTTCTTGAGCGGCACGACCAGGCTCCTCGGCTGGGCCGGCGCGGCCGGGACCGTCGATTCCGTGCCGATCGGCGCCGGGGTGAAGTCGCTCGGCGTGCCGGGGTCGTCCGCGGTCTCGGGACGATCGCCCGCGGCGACTGTCCGGACTGATCTGAGCAGGTCAGCGATGAGGCGGTCCTGCTCGGCGACGAACACACCGCTGAAACCGTCGGCTTTCCAGATTTCATGCATAGCGCTGACGACTTCGGAATACGTCAGCCCGAGGCCCGGCGCCGGGGCTTCCGGCGTCGTCGTGTGAGCGAGATAGCGGATGAAACGGGGCAGCGCGGCGTCCGCCGAGCCGACCAGAGTCTTGCCCGAAGCATGATCCCGGTAGTAGACGCGCACCTGATCATCGCTTGCGGAATCCGCGTTGAGCATCAGATTGTCGTCCCACGCGGAGACGAAGATCGGCCGGGTGATCTCGGCGTCGGCGCCGAATACAACCAATCGCGGCTCGCCCTGCTGGGTGACGTATACCATTTCATCGCCGAATGGCGCTGCTTCGAGGAGAAACTTGCCC
>CAZTEE010000192.1:755-3599 GCA_964611775.1 uncultured Phycisphaeraceae bacterium
CGGCGTTGAACCGCTCGATCGCCGGGTCGAACCTGGCTCGAAGCGCTTCGTACGCGGCGACGCGCACGTCGAGTTCACTTTGTTCGAGGAGTCGGCGTAGCGCGAGGTTGATGGTGGGGTTGGGTTTCAGTCCGCCGAGCAGGGCGATCGCGCGAGTGCGGAGGGCGGGCGGTCCGGACACCGCGAGTTCGATCAGGTGCGGCGCTACGAGAGGATCTTCTAGTCCGGCGCCGGCCTGGAGGGCGGCGAGCCGGGGTGTCAACTCGGGAAAGTCGTAGAGCCGGCGGAGTTCCGGAAGCGCCGCCGGGCCGAGCGCCTGCATCGCCCACGAGAGCGAGTCGGCGAGTTCGGGCTGCTCCCGCATCGCCATCCCGTACCGAACAGCCCATTCCTGCGGGAATGCCTGATCGACTCGGGTATGGAGCAGGAGTTGCAGAAACACGTCCGTGTCATTTTTAAAACGTTTCGGGATGTTGATCTCGATGATCTCCTCGCTGCGGCCGATGGCGGTCGCAAGGCGGTCGCCGGCGTCCTGCGGGAACCGGGCGTTGATCGCCGAGACAACCGACCTCGAACGCGCGTGCGAGGGGCTGTCGAGTGTTAGAATAAGGTCGAGTTGCTCGGTCGCTCGCCCGCCGCCGAGGATTCGGCCTTCGGTCCGTGACACGGCTTCGATCTCGGCCCCAGTGGGGGCTGTGAACGGGTTGATGAAGACGGGGCCGGCGGCTTTGGCCAAGCTCCGCGTCGCCGGTCCGCCGGGGATAAAGTTGCCGCGGAACAGGTCCGTGGTCCAGAGCCGACCGCCTTCGAGGCTCGTCGTCGATGTGCCGGGGAGAGCGCGGACGAGCACGTCGAAGGTCGTCCCCGCGGGGGCGCCCGGCGGGATTGCCGCCTGGATCTGGACGACGGCGGTGTTGAGATCGTTAAGCATCTGATTCGGAGAGACGTCCCCGAATCCCATCGTCTCCTGGCCTACGCCGCGGGCCGTCATCTCGCGCTGCATGAATGCGCGGATGTTCACCGGCATGTCGGACGAGCCTGTCCCCTTTAGCCCGACCACGATGCCGTAGCCCGTCACAAGCAGCGGCTCACGCCCGCGGAGCGACGCGAGCGACCCGATCAGCCCCCGGAGGGCCGGCTCGATGTCGCGCTCTATAGGGACCGCGCCGGGCAGGGCGCGTTTAGGCGACGGCGTGCCGCACGATGCCGGGATCGCTGCGGCCACGGCGAGGAGCATCAACAGTGTCGGGCGCCTGGTGGGTCGTGTCATGCGTTGTACGCTCAAAATTCGGTGCGAATGGGGCGCGACGGGGAGCAGCGGTCAATCTCTCCCGAGAGGGTTCTTCGCTCCTATGCCGCGGCAGGTTGCTTGCCGATCACTATTCTACGGCCCGGGCGCGAATCGGTCTCCGAGCGGAGTCCCGGCACGGATCCGTAGGAGCACGGGCGGGCGGGCGCGCGGGCAACAGATTTCCAGGACGCGCCTTTTTACATGATTAGAAATTATTTAGAAGTCGAAGCCGCGTCGCTCAGAAGGAGAACCCTATGCCGCGTGTGATCGTGCTCGGAGCCGGGATGGTCGGGTCGCTGATCGCCCGTGACCTCGCGGCGGACCCGTCGCTCGCTGTCGTCGCTGTGGACGCAGACCCGGGGGCGATCGATCGGCTCGCCCGGCAGGATCAGCGGATCGAGACGCGACGGCTCGATCTCGCGGCGCCCGGCGCCGTCCGCGACGCGGTGACCGGCTTTGATCTCGCATGCGGCGCCTTGCCGGGGTGGGCCGGGTTCCGCGCGCTGCGCGAAGTCATCGACGCCGGGGTCGACTACTGCGACATCTCGTTCATGCCCGAGGACGCGCTGACACTCGACGACTTCGCGGCCAGGCGGAGCGTGCGCGCGGTCGTAGATTGCGGCGTGGCGCCGGGCATGAGCAACCTGATCGCGGGAGTCGCGGCGCTCCGTCTCGAACCATGCCGAAAGATCGAGATCCTCGTCGGCGGGCTGCCTCGGATCCGGCGCGCACCGTTCGAATATAAAGCGCCGTTCAGCCCCGCTGATGTGCTCGAGGAATACACACGCCCGGCGCGGTTCGTCGAGCACGGCGCCGTAGTCTCGCGCGATGCGCTCAGCGAGATCGAGCCGATAGACCTGCCGGGCGTGGATACGCTCGAAGCTTTCAACACCGACGGTCTGCGTTCGCTGATGCACACGCTCAGCGTGCCCGACATGAAAGAGAAAACGCTGCGCTATCCCGGGCACGCGGGTCTGATGCGGGCTTTCCGCGAAGCCGGGCTGTTCGACACGACGCCGATCGAAGTGAAAGGCGTCGAGATCACGCCTCGCGACGTGGCGGCGGCGCTGCTCTTCCCGCGATGGAAGTACGAACCAGCCGAGGAGGATCTCACGGTCATGCGCGTCACCGCGGAAGGCGAACTGGCCGGTCGCGCGACGCGGCTGACATGGGATCTCCTCGATTTCTTCGACGCCGACTGCGGCGGATCGAGCATGGCGCGCACTACCGCGTTCCCGTGCGCTATCGTCGCGCGTGAGTTGCTCGCCGGGCGCATCACGCAGACCGGCGTCCTGCCGCCGGAACGGCTGGCGCACGACGGGGCGCTCGTCGAGGGGATTTTCACGGGCCTGGCCGAGCGGAGAGTGCGTTTCTCAACGGGCGAACACCACATTTAAAATGGTCGCGCACCGGACTCCCTTTGCCAACGCGGGACAGTCGTAAGCGCTTCCCAGGTGGCACGGGCGTCACGCCCGTCATTGCTCCAAACGCCTTGAATTTCGCTGCGATCAGGTCGGGAATCGAATCCAGCGATGCAATAAATTTGCGGAGCA